>JAGYMR010000224.1 GCA_018400515.1 Tangfeifania sp. | reverse complement strand
TGATCACTGCACGCCACATGGCTCAAATGAACGACCAGGCCATTGTTTGCAATATCGGCCATTTCGACAATGAGATAGAGGTGGCACAACTCGAAAAATGGCCGGGAATTAAAAGATTGAACATTAAACCGCAGGTGGATAAATTCACCTATGAGGACGGGCACAGCATTTTTCTGCTGGCCGAGGGACGCCTCGTAAACCTGGGGTGTGCCACAGGTCATCCCTCCTTTGTTATGAGTAATTCGTTTACCAATCAGTCGCTGGCCCAAATGGACCTCTGGCAAAACGATTACGAGATTGATGTGTACCGGCTGCCCAAGAAGCTGGATGAGGAGGTGGCCCGGCTTCACCTGGAGCATTTGGGTGTAAAACTGACAAAAATGAATGACGAACAGGCGAAATACCTGGGAGTACCCAAAGAGGGCCCTTTTAAGCCCGATCACTATCGTTATTAATGGCCCGGAAATTTTTCCCCCTCCCGTTCGCATGAAGCAGGAACAGTCAGACCCGAAACGCTGATGCCCTGGTCCGAAGGAGGTTGCATTGAAAAATTCCCCGGCGGCAGTGCCGGGGCGTGGACGGTTCACCTATTTTTTAATTGTAAACCCGAAGCGTTGTGTTGTTTATCACCGATACATTGTATTGTTTCAGGGAAACCGTGGCCGGCCCCTCGACAATTGAGCCGTCAATGGTCAGAAATTGCGACCCGCAACAGGTGCAGGTTACAATGGGGCTGCTCAGCAGGCAGGGACAATGCTCAAGGTCTTCATCCTTTAAAACAACGCAGTTATTTTGGGCTTTATACGTACAGGTGGCATCAAAAGCATAATAAACCATCCCGGGCTGACTACAATAAACGATGACTCCCCCGAAACCCACGCCCGGGAAAAAGACGGAATTCCCGGAAACCGTTAATTCATTAATATTGGCCAGATTGATATTAAAAGAGACAAATACATCGGGAATGGGAGAATCATAAATTTTATCGCACGAAGGAGACATGATCAAAAACAAGATTAAAACTGATAAATATTTTCCATATTTCAGGACTGAATGTTTCATTTTTTTTATTTTTACTAAAACTTTCCGGGCAATCAATTTATTGCCGTAAAAATGCAAAAAGAAAATGGATGATCTAATAATTATTATTTTAACATTGATTTTTGCTGCTGCCGGAGTGTTCGGCCAGATGAGAAAGAAAGCAGCCGAAAAAGATGCCGGCGCCCCGGAAAAGAAGCCGGAAGCTCCGGATACTTTCTGGGACTTCCTGGAAAGTGAAGGGGAGTCCCGGGAAGAAATTACTTCCCCCCCTGAAGAGAAGTTCCCTGAAACAGCGGAAAAAGCGTGGCAGGGCTCCGAAACGGCAGAAATGCACGAAACTCCGGCCCGGGAAAAAACTTCAGGCTGGACTTCCGGAAGCTCTCCCAATCTGAAGGATGATGCGGCGGAAGAGAAAAAAACCGGAACAACGGAAATATCCCCGGGGAAAGACCGGTTTTCTTTGAAAAAAGCTGTAATTTACAGTGAAATTCTAAACCGGAAGTATACCTGATTTACCCTAAAACATTCATTTTGAATATTTTTAATGGAAGGTATTTTTAATATCGGGGAAAATATATATTTTTGCCGTTGGAAGAGTTCCGGGCAATCCGGAATTCTTTCATTTTTTTTATAGCGAAAATTAAGTGAAGGTAATATAAAATGTCGACAATGATGTATGTAACACAAAAGGGACTTGATAAGTTGAGAAAGGAGCTTGACCAGTTGATCAATGTTGAGCGTCCGGCGATTTCCAAGCAGATCGGGGAAGCCATTGAAAAAGGGGATATCTCTGAAAATGCCGAATACGATGCCGCTAAAGATGCTCAGGGCATGCTCGAAGCAAAAATTGCCGAACTTCAGTCGAAAATTGCCAACGCCCGGATTCTGGACGAATCAAAAATTGATACTTCGCAGGTGCAGGTGCTGAATAAAGTAAAGATCAGGAATAAAAAAAATAATGCTACCATGCAGTATACCATTGTTCCGGAGGGGGAATCCGATCTGAAAGAGGGAAAAATTTCCATTAGCACACCCATTGCCAAAGGCCTGATGGGTAAAAAGGTGGGCGATGTGGTGGAAATTAAGGTGCCTTCAGGCATCATCCCTTTCGAAATTGTTGATATTAGCATTTAAAATAAAGAAAGCCATGGAGACTATTTTTACCAAGATCGTAAAAGGAGAAATTCCTGCCTATAAAGTTGCCGAAGATGATCATTTTCTGGCTTTTCTTGATATATCTCCGGTTGCCCGGGGGCACACCCTTGTTATTCCCAAAAAAGCCGAGGAGGATCTTTTTGATCTGGACGATGAGTTGTATGCCGGTTTGCAGCTTTTTGCCAAAAAAGTGGCGGTTGGACTGAAAAAGGCGGTCACATGCAAAAAAGTCGGTGTGCTTGTGATGGGACTTGAGGTACCCCATGCGCACATTCATCTGATCCCAATGCAAAAGGAAGCCGATGTTTTTGACTTCTCGAATAAACTGAATTTAGAAGAAAAAGAGTTTGAAGAGATCCGGGCGAACGTCGTCCGCCAGATTAAATAGGGTAGCTCTATCCGGAATAACCGGCCGAAGCTTTGTCGGTGCCCCGGCAAATTCCGGCGACGGAGATCGGTACACAGGAAGCCTTCCGGAGGGGTTTCCTTTTTTTTTCATTTTTTTCAACAATTCCCATTCCAATTTGTAAAAGCATTAACTTTATGCTGCCTGTTGGGGATTGATAAAAAAACAAAAAAATGGTTCCATTTACACATTTGCATGTTCACTCGCAATATTCGATACTGGACGGAGCGGCTAGCGTTTCCGATTTAATAGAAAAAGCCAAAAAGGACGGGATGAAGGCCCTGGCGCTCACCGACCATGGCATGATGCTGGGTATTAAGGAGTTTCATTTGAAATGCCGACAGGAGGGCATTAAGCCCATATTGGGGTGCGAAACCTATGTCGCCCGGAGAAACAGGCATGAAAAAAACAGTTCGGAAGACCGTTCGGGCCATCACCTGGTTTTGCTGGCCAAAAATAAAACAGGCTACCGGAACCTGGTGAAGCTGGTTTCCATCGCCTCCACTGAAGGTTTTTATTACAAAGCCCGTATCGACAAAGCGTTGCTGGAAGAGTACCGTGAGGGACTGATAGTTACTTCAGCCTGCCTGGGAGGGGAAATTCCCACGTTGCTTTGGAAAAATCACCTGAAAGATGCTGAAGAGGCTGTTTTATGGTATAAAAAGGTTTTCGGGGATGATTATTACCTGGAGCTGATGCGGCATCCTTCCGAGTTGCCCGAACAGCGGAAGGATGTATATGACCGGCAGGTATATGTGAATAAGCTGATCATCGAACTGGCACGGGAACACGATATCAAACTGATTGCCTCCAATGACGTACACTTTACCAATGCGGAGGATGCCGATGCCCATGACCTGTTAATCTGCCTGAATACCGGAAAAGACATCAATGATCCTACCCGGATGCGCTATACGAAACAGGAGTGGTTCAAAACGCAGCAGGAGATGAACGAACTGTTTTCCGATGTGCCGGAAGCCCTTGCAAACACCGGTGATATTGCTGCGAAAGTGGAGGATTATGATCTGGATGCCGACCCCATCATGCCGTTTTTTCCGATTCCGGAAGCGTTCGGGACCGATGAGGCGTTCCGCCAAAAATATTCCGAAGAATCATTTATTGAAGAGTTTGGAGCAGAAGCATACCAGCGGATGGGTGGGTATGAGAGTGTCATTCGTGTGAAAAGGGAAGCGGCCTATTTACGGCATCTTACATATAAAGGAGCCGAAGAGCGCTACGGTAAACCAGTCCCGGAAGAGATTTCAAGAAGGCTTGAATTTGAACTGGAGACCATCAAGCAAATGGGATATCCCGGCTATTTCCTTATTGTACAGGATTTTATTAATGTTGCCCGGGAGATGGGTGTCCTTGTCGGACCCGGACGCGGTTCAGCAGCCGGTGCTGCGGTCTCATACTGCACGGGGATCACCAACATCGATCCCATAAAATATGATTTGCTTTTTGAGCGTTTTCTGAATCCCGACCGCGTTTCACTTCCCGATGTGGATATTGATTTCGATGATGATGGCCGCCAGCAGGTGCTTGATTATGTAATACAGAAATACGGGCATGATAAGGTGGCCCATATCTGTACCTTTGGAACCATGGCCACTAAAATGGCCATCCGCGATGTGGCCAGGGTCCTGAAACTGCCTCTTCCCGAAGCCGACCGCCTTGCCAAAATGGTTCCCGATGCACCCAAAATGACCTTTCAGAAGGCGTTTCAGGAGAATCCGGAACTAAAAAAGGAGAAATCCTCCGAAAATCCGCTGATCGCTAAAACGATCAAATTCGCCGAGACCCTTGAAGGGTCGGTTCGGCAAACAGGGGTACATGCCTGCGGTATCCTGATAAGCCGGGATCCCCTGACCGACTATATTCCCCTGATGTCAACCAAGGACGGGGGCAATTTGCTTACCACCCAATACGATGGCCGTTTTGTGGAAAGTCTCGGCCTTCTTAAAATGGATTTTCTCGGCCTGAAAACGCTTTCCATCATTAAGGAAACCCTCGACAATATTAAATTCTCCAAAGGCATCGAGATTGACATCGATGACATTCCGTGGGACGATCCCAAAACATTTGAACTGTTCAGCCACGGTGAAACCACGGCCATTTTTCAGTTTGAATCGGACGGGATGAAAAAGCACCTGCGGGAACTAAAGCCTAACCGGTTTGAGGACCTGGTGGCCATGAATGCCCTTTACCGGCCCGGCCCCATGGAATACATTCCCAGCTATATTGCCCGGAAACACGGACGGCAGAAGGTGGAATACGACCTTCCGATGATGGAAACCTAC
>JAGYMR010000223.1 GCA_018400515.1 Tangfeifania sp. | reverse complement strand
GTGCCATAGCTCAGTTGGTAGAGCAACGGACTGAAAATCCGTGTGTCCTTGGTTCGATTCCGAGTGGCACCACCTTCCATAAAAAATGAAACAAGAACGAATGCCCTGGAGGTATTCGTTTTTTTTTTTGAGTGATGGAAAAATCCGGAAAAATCATTGGTGTCGGGTTTCAAAAAACAGGCACATCCTCTTTAAGAGAAGCACTGAAAATTTTGGGGTATCGTGTCAAGGATACCTGTCCGCGGGCATTGATCCCCATATTAAAAGGGGATTATGGAAAGATCCTGCGGATCATCCGGGATTATGATGCCGTTGAAGATACCCCCTGGTTTATGATTTATAAAGAACTGGACCAACGACTGCCCGGCTCAAAATTTATTTTAACCATCCGGGATGAAGATTCCTGGTACAGGAGTGTCAGCCGGCACATCGGCAGGCTGAGATCTGCACAGCATGAATGGATATACGGGAAAGGGAAAGGCCTGCCGGCCGGCGACAGGGAAAATGCAGTCCGGGTATATAAAAAGCACAATGAAGGGGTTCTGGAGTATTTCAAAAACCGGCCCGGGGATCTGTTGATTATGGATTTTACCCAAGGGGACGGATGGAAAAAATTGTGTGATTTTCTGGGAAAGGATCTTCCTGACCAGCCCTTTCCTCATTATAACAGGGGCGATGAGATGATGGCCGGGCAAACGGATATTGCCCGCCGTGTGAAAATTTTCAGAAAACAGGTCAAAAATTATGTAAAGATCAAGTACCTCGACTGGCGGGATCTTTGGTGAAAAGAGGACGGATCCGGAGGGTACACGGAACAGCATTTTGGGCCGGGGAGATTTGTTTTTTTCAAATTCGAAGATCCTGGCGCTTTTTTGTTTGTCAGACGCTGTTCGTTTCCTAACTTTGAAGGGCAACCCCGGTCGGAAGATTTGAGGGTAACGACTAATAATAATATACGGATTCTGCATGGGTAAGAAAGTAGCCATTGTTACGGGAGCATCAAAAGGGATTGGAAGGGTCCTGGCCAAAGGATTTGCTGAAATGAATTACCAAACGGTTTTGGTGGGGCGCAGCAGCCCTGATTTGGAAGAGGTTTCGCGGGAAATTTCACAAAACGGAGGTGTGCCGCCGGCCGTCGTTCCCCTGGATATTACGGATTCAGAAAAAGTAAAGCGGTCGGTGATGCAGGTCGCTGAACGTTTCGGGACGATTGATGTACTTGTTAACAACGCCGGGACCCACTTCGGGGGGTCTCTTTCTTTGCCCGAAAAGGATTTTAAAACGATGCTTGATACCAATCTGACTGCACAATTTGTTTTTGCCAGGGAGGTGGTCCCCTTCATGAAAAAGCAGGAGTCCGGCTATATTTTTAACGTGGCATCACGTTCCGGGAAAACCGGGTTTCCCGGAAGCGGGGGGTATTGTGCCTCCAAGTTCGGATTGGTGGGACTGAGTGAATCCCTGTACCGCGAATTAACGCCCCAGGGAATAAAAGTAACGGCCCTCTGTCCGGCATGGGTGAATACCCAAATGGCCCGGAAGGCCGGAACCCCGCTCACTGCAGAGGAGATGATACAACCGGACGATCTGTTTAAAACCATTCGCTGGTTGTTGAGCCTTTCCGCAGGGGCTTGCGTGAAAGAGGTGGTGATAACAAATCCCAAAAGTTTGTAATTTCTTCTTTTTTGCCGGTGCTTTTCAGAATCGCTCCCTGTTTTGCGCCCGGAATCTTGTGGTTTTAACGAGCGGTTTTTATTATTTTTACCAAAATAAAGCTGCGGCCCCCGGATGGGGCCGAAACTGAAAAAGGGGAATTGAAATGGAAAAAAAAGCAATGGTAACGGTTCTTTCGCTGTCACTCATTCTGGGAGCCTGTGAAAAAAATGGGACTGAGGGCACGGAAGAACCCGAGTTTTACGCGGATGTTTATGTGTTAAAAAAGAAAACGGGGGGTGAAATAAAATATGCTCCTGCTTTTTTTGTCTACAGTATCAATGATCCGGTCGATTCTGTAACCGTTACCCCACCCGGAGGTGCCGGTGAACCTTTTCAGCTGGCGGCCTCTTCCGGATCATTCAATACCTTTTTAAAGGAACCTTCAATAGGTGATTTTCTGAACATGCCCCCTTCCGAGGGCGATTACCTGTTCAATATTTTTTTCGGAGGCAATGGAAATGAGCAGAAAACCGATTCACTGGCCAACGGGAATCTGGGAATCCCGGAGATAAAAAGTTATTTTTATCAGCAGCAGGACCAGTCCATGAATATACAGTGGAATGCTGCTCCCGGAGCTGATGGGTATATTGTGAAATTATTGGATACCGGCGGGGAGATCGTTTTTATGAGTTTTACATTACCTTCCGGTACGGAAGAGTTCAACATCAGCGATTATACCGGCAGTTTTTCGCAGCCGGTCTATTTCGATGAGGATTATATTCTCCAGGTAGAATCATTTGCCTATGAATCGGGAGCTTATTACCTGGATGATAAAAACGGATACTATGTGGGCGATGAACCTGCCGCCTATAATATCAGGGAGGTTTCACTGGATGAGATGCAAATTGTCTGGGAGAAATAAGGAGGTTGCGTTTCGCAATTTATAGCAACAACTGCGGAATAGATAAAAGGCTGTCTGGTGACAGCCTTTTTCCCGCTTGAATAAACGGGTTACCTAAACCAACTAAACCGAAAAAACCACCCACTTACCCAAAGGGCAAAACGGATGGTTCCCTATCTCCCCGGTCGTTCGGCCGGAAAAATAGCGTTTTTAACCGGCAGTAAAGATACATTTTTTGCGGAAATATTTGTTTTTTCCCGGATCCATTCCCGCGTTTTTAAGGCATCTGAAAATATTCTGCTGAATCGTGGCAGATAGCAACCGGAACCGGGGGCAACGAATAAAAAAATCGTGTTTTTCAGGGAGGGGCAAAAGCCTTTGTCAAAGCCATTCAGGAGTTCCATGAATCCCATTTTTGATATCTTTGTTTTTTGAAAAAGATGAGCAATTGCCGGGGCATAGTCATCATCTTTTGAGTGTAAAAAAACCTGTCCGTTTTATTCGGGGATGACCGCCATCCCTGCAGGTCTTATGTGTTACTAATGGAAATAATTTTTAACAAATGAAGCAAATACTTCTTCCGGTGTTGTTTTTTTCTTTCCTTTTTTCTTTGTCTGCTCAGCCTCATCCTCCCAAGTATGAATTCAGGGCCGTTTGGGTTGCCACCGTTGCGAATATTGACTGGCCTTCGCAACCGGGACTGCCGGTGGAGGAACAAAAGGCGGAGGCAAGAGAAATTCTGGATATGCATCAGCAATTGGGAATGAATGTTCTGATCTTTCAGGTGCGGCCGGCCGCAGATGCATTTTATTCATCGGAACTGGAACCCTGGTCGCGGTACCTGACGGGGGTGCAGGGAAAGGCACCCGAACCGTTTTATGATCCCTTGAAATTCTGGATTGATGAGTGCCACAAAAGGGGCATGGAGCTGCACGCCTGGATGAATCCTTTCCGGGTGGCGTTGAATTCGCGGGATCTGTTGTCAGCAGACCACGTGGTCTTCAGGCATCCCGAATGGGTTTTAAAATATGGCAACAGCCTCTATTTTGATCCGGGACTGCCCCGGACCCGTTCGTTTTTGGTGAAGGTCGTCCGGGATGTGGTTTCGAGGTACGACGTGGATGGCATTCACTTCGACGACTATTTTTATCCCTATCCCACCGGCGAGCTGTTTCCGGACACGGCTTCGTTTGCTTTTTATAACCGGGGATTTTTCCCTGAACACAAAGCCGCCTGGCGCCGCGAAAATGTGGATATTATCATAAAGATGCTGAACGATACCATCAAAGCCGTCAAACCCTGGGTGAAATTTGGGATCAGTCCTTTCGGGGTTTGGCGCAACAGGGGGGATGACCCGGCCGGTTCAGATACCCGGGCAGGCATCACCAATTACGATCACCTCTATGCCAATATTCTGAAATGGCAAAAAAATGGCTGGATAGATTACACCATCCCTCAGCTTTACTGGTATACCGGCCATCCGTTGGTGGATTTCAAAACGCTGGCCTGCTGGTGGAAAAAGCATGCCTACGGGAGGGGCATGTTCATCGGGCACGGGGTCTATAAAAGCAATGCTTCTTCAGATACGCCCCAGTGGAGGAAGCCTGCCGAACTTCCGTCCCAGGTGCGGATGACCCGGAAGATACCCGAAATCGGGGGATCGGCTTTTTACAGCAGCAAGCATTTTAAAAGGGACCTGCAGGGTTTTCAGGATAGCCTGGCGTTAAATTTGTATCAATGTCCCGCATTGGTTCCCCCAATGCCCTGGCTGGACGACCGGCCGCCGGAAGTGAAAATCGAATTAAAAAAACGATGGTGGAGGCGCATCAAGTGGGAAGTCACTCCACTGAAATCCAATGAATCTGTGGAGGATGAAATGGCCGGATGTATCATTTACCTGAATGAAGCAGGTACCCCCTTTGATCCTGATAATCCCGAATTTATCCATACCCTGACTCCAAAGGGGCAAAGAAAGTTGAAGTTTTCAGCGATCAACCGGAAAAAGAGAACGTATGAAGTCAGGGTTTCGGCTCGTGACCGTCTGAATAATGAAAGTGAACGGAGTGAACCTGTTGTTATCAAATTGTGATGTTTAAATATGGTTCCTTACACCATGTGCCGGTTCATCATGCCGCTTCATTCATTGAAAATCAGTCTCAAAAAAGGAAGCATGATATTTTTGCCAAATATAGTCTTTAAAAAGCCGGATTTTCTTTGTTTCTGTTTCAACCGGGCAGTTTAATCTTTTTGAATAAAAATAATATAAGTAGCTGGTTGGGTTGAATATGATTTAGAGGAAGGAAATAGAATAGATTTGAAACCCAATATTTTTTACTAATTTTGTTGTTATCCGGCCTGTAGCTCAGTTGGCAGCGCCCTTTCATTGC
>JAGYMR010000222.1 GCA_018400515.1 Tangfeifania sp. | reverse complement strand
GTATTGGCTTAAATGTTGCCTTTGTGGCGGTTGAGGTATTTTATGGGCTGATTGCCAATTCATCGGCCTTGCTGGCCGATGCAGGCCACAATGCCAGTGATGTCCTCAGTCTGGTATTTGCATGGACTGCCACCTGGCTTGCAACTATAAAACCAAAAGGAAAATACACTTACGGCTTAAGAAAAACAACCATCCTGGTATCCATCCTGAATGCTTTGCTCTTGTTTGGTGCTATGGCCCTGATAGTCCGGGATGCCGTCGGAAAATTTGAAAATCCGGAACCCGTGGCAGGTATCCGTGTAATGATCGTGGCCGGCATAGGGGTCGTTATTAATACCATCACAGCCCTTCTGTTTATGAAAGGCCAGAAGGACGACCTGAACATCAAGGCGGCATTCCTGCACATGGCAGCGGATGCTGGCGTCTCTCTGGGAGTGGTGATCGCAGGTTTTTTAATCCATCTTACCGGGAAACAATGGATTGACCCCATCACTAGCTTTGTGATTATCGGCATTATTTTGTGGGGCACCTGGCGGTTGTTTACCGACTCCATCGACCTGGCCCTGGATGCTGTACCCAAACACATCAATATTGAAAAAGTCCGGAATTTCCTGCTTTCAAAAAAAGGAGTAATCAATATTCATGATTTGCACGTATGGGCCATGAGTACCACAAAAGTGGCCCTCACCGCCCACTTAGTTATGCCTGATGGACCAGACGATCAGTTCATTGGGAATTTGCAGGAAGAACTCGAAACAAAATTCGGCATAAACCATACCACGCTTCAAATCGAGAATGAAGAAATGGAGAAGGATTGTAATCTCAATTGTTAAAAAAAATCCATTGCCTCTTCAAAATTCCCCCAGGAAGCTCATGAAACCCGTATGGATATTTAATCCCTCTTGCAGGATAAATATTTCTCTGCCCGTTTCATTCCTTATAATTATTTGCCTATACTCCATATAACGTCCCCCCCCCGGCTAAACGGCAGGGGAATTCAGCAGCACGAACCTCTCATGAGAGATCGTTCGTAAACCCGGAACCAGAAGAGGCTGACCCATGGCCAGCCTCTTCATTGACAAAAGAAGGATTTTTGATCCTTAAACAAACAAATTTCGAAATCCTTTCCCCTGTGGCAAAGCGATTTCTGGATTTGTTTTATTCTTCCTGGTAAATTATTCTGCCGGTTTGAACTACATCGTCAAGGACCAACCGGTAGATTAAAATACCTGACCCCATTTCCACAGGGCTATACTCAATCCGGTTCAGAACCCTCCTTTTTACAGGACGGTCCAGTATAACAGCCACTTTCTGACCAAGCATATTATAGATTTCAAGAAGACCTTGAGAATCCCTGCCTGCAGAAAATTCAAATATAACCTGATCCCTGAAGGGATTGGGGTAAACTTTTAATGGCGTTCCGGGCATTAAGCTCAGGGAGGAGAATTCATCACCCTCACCATCACCCTCTGTTTCAACCTCCGGAGGAATATTGGTCCAGAAAGCACACTCGTCAAATGCTTCATTAATAGCCCCCAACGCCTGAGCGAGATCTCCGGGCGAAACGCCGGGATCCATTCCGCAAAGGGCATCGTTAGCCATTTCAAACAGATCCATCACATTCACTGCCCCATCAATCAGCACTGATTCCGGCAAATAGAATGGCTTCCACTCTCCTGCCGGTTCTCCTCCGGGTTCTCCGCAGTTGGATGATTTAGAAGTCCAGAAAATATAATTCCAGTTTCCTAATCCATCCATATATGGATAGGATTCAATGGTCAGGGATCCCAACGTTGGATCCAGGTGTAAATTCAATCCCATGGTAATGGCCTGAGCCAGCAAGGTATTGAATAACCGCCCCTGGTTGGAAACCAAATCACCACAGGTGTAATCTGATGCTAAAACTTTGGAGGGGCCTCCGCCGGGCAAAATATCAATAACACAGGAGACATCTGCCGGGAAGAGTTCATAGGAGTGCCCGGTGCAACCGATGTAGAGACCGTCGGCAAGTAACAGCGCAAGTAAATCCTCTGTGGTAGTCCCGTCACAATACAAACCACCGGGATTGCCATAAAACCCCTGGGTAAGCGTACAGAATTGATCCGGACAGGGCGGCACTTCAAACGTGCAGGTTACTTCGGCCGTATCGCAAAGATCCCATGCCTCGTAGGTGAAAGTAACCATTCCACCATCAATAACATTGATCGCAGAGCTCCATTCAGGAATATCCGGTTTATTATCGGTTATGTGCCCGACACATCCACCGGAATGGGTAAATCCATTTTTCCAGATCTCGTAAGCAGCAGTAATATCCGCTTCAGAAACACACCGGGGCAACAAGGTATCATTACAAAAAACCGAAACCGGATCAGGCGCGATCAGTTCAAAGGTGGCCATATCAGTCAGCGTGTCGCAAAGGTCCTCGATGGTCCATGTAACGGTAGCCGATCCACCACAAACATCAGGAATGGTTTGTTCCCCGCTGTCATCATAAAGCTGCGGATCAACGCCTCCGTGAACATTCAGGGCGATTGTCTGCGCATTGACCCATGCGGTAAATGCAGCGTTCACCTGCTCCTGGGTATCATAAGTACAGGCATCTTTGGTCACACTCACTGGTTCAGTGCCATAAGCCGGCAAAGGATATACCTTTGCGATGGCCATGGCCGGTAGGCTGACGCAATTGATCTCATTGGTACCGGTAACCCAGAAGGTATCCGTCTGCATTACCTCCACCGTAATACAAGCCATGCTGGCTCCAATCACTGAATCCTGCAACGCTTCGTCATAATACCACTGGTAAACAAGGTCGGGATCATCGCTGGTGGCACACAACTGAATTTGCGTGGCGCCGGTGGGATTTTGACATTCTTCTCCGCCTGAAGCTTCAATTTCGGGAATGGTAGTAAATGCACCGGCAACAAAATCATCGAGGGAAGCAGAAAATGAGTCAGAAGAACGGGTTTCAAGCAAAAAGCCGGAAAGGCACAAATCCATTGGCTCTCCCCCATTATTGATATCGGCGAGATCGATATATCCTTCATAAAAAGCATTCACCGGATAATATTTTTCTCCCCCGACCATGTAATCTTCCACATAATTCCAACCGGTCGGAACTGGGTATTCCACGGCATTATTGATCGCAACCTCGGCATCCCCCACCTCCAGGGTTTCAAAAAGGGCTTCCCCTTTGGTGTTGAACCCAACGACATGATGAACCGAAACTTCAGCGTACTTCCCCCCTCCGGAGAAATCACTCAGAATCAAAATATCTCCGATAACCCGTGGAGGATCAAAATACCCGAACTTTTCCCCCGGGTCCATTACAGCACGGGTTCCGTTGTGAAAAAAACCAGAATCCGATTTGTGCATCTCCCTCCGTAGTGATGCGGTCACCAGCAAAATAGAGCTGGGTACCTACAAGCACAGCAGCCCCATTAGCAATATCATTCTTGTTTTTCACCTGGCTCCAGGACCAGGCTTTAAAATCAGCGTCGGTTGAACCTTGCGTAAACTGGTTGTCCACAGTATCACTTTCAAGCGTCGGATCACCGCCAAATGGGTCAGTGACATGCACAAAGGTGAAATTTTCCGTAAACTCCGAACAACACCACTCACAGGGATTCCCATCAATATCGACCGTACATTGAGCGGTAGTTTTCTGTATAAGGCCAGGTAAAAAAAACAAAATCACGGCTGCCTGAAAAAACAGGACACTCTTACTTAGGAAACAAAAGTAATTCTTCTTCATGTCAACGATTTAAGGATCTCTTCTTTCTTTTTGCATTAATAAAATCCTTCAATCATCTTTCAGGGGACCATTTACTAAAATTCTGACTATCGAATTGGTTTGTTTTTCCCGGATTTCGGGTTATTCAATCCGGAAATACAGTGGTTAAAAAATCATTCTTTTTCTAAAAAAAAATACAACAAATGGTGCAGAAAATCCATCCGGGAAATCCCGTATTTTTTCAGCCAATCTTATGGTGGGTGGCATATTTGATCATGGCGGCGGTGGAATTGACATTCATTTTCGCCATGATGTTTTTTTTGTGTGTTTCAACGGTACGGGGACTTATGAACAATTTATGTCCGATCTCCTTGAAGGTTAAACCGGTACAAAAAAGCCGGAGAACGGACAACTCCCTTTCCGTAAGTATATGCTTCTTTCTTTGTAAATAATGGACCGCAGCATCAACACCAATATTTTCCCGTAAAGCCCTCCTTAAATCCCTGCGAAAATACTTTTCCCCCGCACTCAAATTTTTAACAGATTTTATCAGGTCTGCTTTCCCGTCATTGTTAAAAATGATCCCTTTCACCCCCAGGCTCAAATAATCAGGGAAACAGTCCCTGTTCTCCTCATTTGTGATCAGTAAAATGGGGGTATGTGGAAAATGAAGATGGGCCCTTTCCAGACACCGGATCCCGGCATGATTGCAATGAAGGACATCCAGAATGATAACATCCGGAACCAAAGGTCCCATTTTTTGACTTAAACTTTTTACATCTTCAGATTCAGCAACTACATCAAAACCATCTGCTTCCGCCAGCAATGATTTGATCCCCGAGCTGAACAGGGCATATTTTTCAAGAATGGCAATTTTACACATGGCAATGACCCGTTAAAAAAATTTTTAAATGAAACGAAAATGCAACAAAAAAAATTTAACACTCCGAATCCGGCAGCATAAGCATCAGCGGCCGGACCCCCTCCACTGGTCAGCAAATGATCATCTGCATATACAATGATCACCGCCTCTCTGTCTGTTTCCGTTCATCACCAATCACTACCTGTATAAATGAACCTTCATGTAAAAGGAAAAAGAAGTTACAAAAAATCACTCCTGCAATCAATCCGGAGATTTACGGATATTTATCCGGAAAATTCCTTAAGAAACATTCCGTAAGTGATTTCCCTCTCACGAAACGAGTATGTTCAGGAGATCACAAAAGGTAATGAAATGCGAAAGCATTCTATCGAAT
>JAGYMR010000221.1 GCA_018400515.1 Tangfeifania sp. | reverse complement strand
TCATCGCCCCGGTACGTTGGAACAAAGGAATAAAAGAAAACGAATGAAACGAGCATGTTCAGGAAATCACAAAAGGTGATGAATAAAATTACAAGCGAGTTCCATGGGCCCTATGAAAAAAGGATGTTAGAAATTAATACTTATTGAAATTCAAACACGAAACTTAATTTTATTCTAATGAATGGATATTGAGATTTTGCAATTGCTTGATGGAGCCCGTAATGCCCGGGGGCTGACGGTAATCATTGATGTTTTCCGGGCTTTTTCAACGGCCTGTTATGCTTTTGACAGGGGGGCTGAAAGGATTTTACCTGTCGGGAATATTGAGGAGGCCTACCAGTTGAAGCGGGAACATCCGGATTATATTCTGATGGGGGAGCGCAATGAGATGCGGCCGCATGGGTTTGATTTCGGAAACTCCCCGACCCATTTAACGGGGGTCAGCCTGGAGGGAAAGACTGTTGTACATACAACAAGTTCGGGAACACAGGGAATTAACGCTGCTGCCCATGTTCCGGAGATCATTACCGGAAGTTTTGTGAATGCTGGGGCCATTGTGCGCTATATCCGGCACCGGAGGACTGAGACGGTATCCCTGGTTTGCATGGGGTACGCCTGTGAATTTGCCACCGACGAAGACACCCTGTGCGCCGAATATATCCGGAGTGAATTGAAAGGGTTGCCCAACGATTTTTCCCGGATGAAGGAGATTATCCGGAAGGGCTCGGGACGAAGGTTTTTCGACCACGGCAGGCAGGCATGGGCTCCCCGGTCCGATTTTGATCTTTGCCTCCGCCTGGATATTTTTAATTTTGTGCTCAAACTCGACCGGGAAACCCCTCCCCCTTTTTTGAAAAAGGTGGTTGTTGAATGAGCCGGTCAAAGAATGATAAAAGATGAAGCACTACAATTTTGATGAAATTGTGCCCCGCGAGGGGACCAATTGTATGAAATACGATGCCCGCGCCTGGATATTTAAAAGGGAGGATGTTCTGCCCCTGTGGGTAGCTGATATGGATTTCCGCACCCCCCATTTTATCGTTGATGCCCTCCGGAAGCGGGCAGCCCATGAGATTTTTGGCTATACGTTCCGTCCGGATTCCTTTTATGCATCGATTGAAGGCTGGATGAAACGGCGGCATGGATGGAACATCCGTCGGGAGTGGATCTCCTTCAGTCCCGGGGTTGTTGCAGGGTTGTCCTTTGCCCTTGAAGCTTTCTCTGCACCCGGGGATGGGGTGATTGTTCAGCCTCCGGTGTATTTCCCTTTTTTCGAAGTCGTGAAAAAGAAGCACCGGAAGGTCATTGAAAATCCGCTTCAATTGGTAAACGGGCGGTATACCTTCGATTTTGAAGATTTAAAAAAGAAAGCGGAGGGTAACGCAAAGATCTTGCTGTTGTGCAATCCCCAAAATCCGGGTGGCATGGTATGGACCCGCGGGGAGCTGGAACAGTTAATGGATGTTTGCCGGGAAAACGGCATTCTGGTCGTTTCGGATGAAATTCATTCGGACCTCGTGTTCAACGGATACCGGCATATTCCTGTGGCTTCTCTCTCACGGAAAGCGGCCGGCAATTCCGTGGTGCTCATGGCTCCCAGTAAAACGTTCAATGTTGCCGGACTGGCCTCTTCGGTTGTCATCATCCCCGACAAGCAAAAATTTTTGCGGTATGAAGAGGTGCTGCAGGCCGGACATCTGGGTATGGGCAATATTTTTGGGTCGGTGGCGCTGGAGGCCGCCTATTCCCAGGGAGACCAATGGCTTGATCAACTCATGGATTACCTCTGGGAGAATTACCTTTTTCTGGCCCGGTTTTTTGAAAAACACCTGCCCAAAGTGAGGGTAATGCAACCGGAGGCGACATTTTTGGTCTGGCTTGATTTCAGCCAGTACGGGATGGACGATAAAGCGTTGTTCCGTTTCACAGTTGAAAAAGCCCGTGTCGGGCTGAATAATGGCGACCGGTTCGGAACCGGCGGAAGTGGCTGGCTGCGGTTAAATTTCGGGTGTCCGCGTCCGGTTTTGGAAGAAGCCCTCCTGCGATTAAAAAATGCCTTTGATTCGCTTTAAAGGGAAAAGTAGTGGTTCTTCTGAAACCAGTCAACGGCTTTTTTTACCGCCTCTCTGGCCGGCACCATCCGGAAGTGAAGTTCACGCATGGCTTTCTCCGGGGTGTAATAGTTGTCCATGCACAGCATCCGGGCATTAACCCCCGTGAGTTGCACCGGGTTTTTCAGAAATTTCTCGGAAAAGTCACCCCACGCTCCCAGCCCTTTTAGTAACCAGGAGGGAATGGGAAGGAATATGGATTTTTGTCCCGCCGTTTTTGCGGCCAGTTGGAAGAATTTTTTGTAGGAAAGGTTTTCTCCCGCCAGCAGGTAGCATTGTCCGGCACGTCCCCTTACGATGGCACTTACCACACCCCGGGCTGCAGTACCGGCATCAACAAAATTTTTTCCTCCCGGAGGATAAAAGACCCATTTTTTGCGGAGGATATAACCAAAGATTTGTCCGCTGCCGGGTTTTACATCGTTTTCTCCGATAATAAAAGTGGGATTTACCACCACGGCGTTGAGGGAGCGGTCCCGGACGGCGTCCAGGACCATTTGCTGCGCAAGGAACTTGCTGTAGGCATATCCCGATTTTTTCAGCCAGGGCATGAAGGGCTTTTTTTCGTTGCCGGGGTTTTCTTCCGGACCGTTTCCGAACGCATTGGCGGTGCTAACGTATATGAATCGCTTCACCGGGTGTTTTAAAGCGGCTTCGATGCAATGAGCGGTACTCTGTATGTTAGGCTTTCTGAAATATTCGATATCCCCGGGTTTGGGTGTGGTCCGGGCGGCGGTGTGGATGACATGGCTGCATCCGGCCACGGCACGAATCACATCTTCTTTTTCGGTGATGTGTCCTCTGAAAATTTCAATATGCAGCCCGTCCAGCGCCTTTAAATTACTGCTTTCCCGCACCAGTGCGCGCACCGCGTATTTTTTCCGGAGCAACTCCCGCACCACATGGGACCCCAGCAATCCATTGGCTCCTGTAACCAGTACTTTCTCCATAACCATGCTGTATTAACCGACCGCCGTTCGTTTCATCGTTTGTTTTTTCTGTTTGATATTTTTGCGAATGGCGGATCGCATCATGCTGAGCCGCCATTCAAGCGGCACTGTCTTTAAAAGCAGCCAGCTGATTTTATTTAAAAAGCCGGGGATGATCAGTTTTTTTCTGTTTAATAGATTGCGGATGCAGATTTGAGCTACCCGTTCGGCTGATAATGTGGTTGCCCGTATGATCGGGTGGTGGTTTTCGATGCTGTTCGTTGCCTCCGCATTTGTTTTCATTCCTCCCGGGTGGGCGACACTCACCGATACACCTGTTCCCTTTAGTTCAGCTCCCAGTCCGCGGGAAAACGAATAAACAAAAGCTTTTGATGCCGGGTAGACGGTTTTATAGGGCATGGGACTGAAGGAGGCCATGCTTCCGATATTTAGGATGTAGGCTTTTGGCTGTCTTTTGAGGTTGGGCAGCAGGAGACGGGTAATCAGGACAAGGGCATGCATGTTGAGAAAAACAATCTGTTCAATGTATTCAGGAGTTGCCTCAAGAAAAGGTTGGGCGCCTCCAAGGCCGGCATTGTTGATTAGCATATCCACTTCATAATGGGCTGAAATATTTTTTATCAGTTTCCTGATCTCCTCCGATTTGGTAAGATCTGCCTCAAAAGTTTCAACAGCAACGCCATATTTTTTGGAAAGCTGCGCACCCAGCAACGATATTTTTTCACCGGGAAGGGCGGTTAAAAGGAGATTTCTTCCCCGTCGGGCACACTCTTTGGCCAGTTCTTTACCAAGTCCGGAGCTAGCGCCTGTAATTAAACTGTAAGTTTTGATGGTCATGCTCTTTTTTTTATCCCCGAACAGTGGTTAGAAATCGTACAAATCGAAAAATAATCAATAAATGTTCAAATTTATACCAACGAGGCACTCTTTTGAAAAATTTTTATTATTCAGGGAAATTTTTTTTAATCCACTGAATGGCTTCTTCCATATTCAGATCATTCATACACCTGAAATGTTTTTTCGGGCACTTGGGATAGCCCAGTTTGGAGCAGGGCCGGCATTTCAGGTTTTTTACCTCCATTAACCGGGAGGCGGGGTCCGGTTGGTAGGGGGTCATTCCAAATTCAGGGACGGTATTTCCCCAAAAAGAGAGGATTTTCTTTTTGAATGCTGCTGCAATGTGCATCAATCCTGTGTCGTTGGATAAAACAAGCCGGCTGTCGCGTATCAGGCCGGCCGATTGGTTCAGCGTGGTTTTTCCCGCAAGATTGAGGACGTTTCCCTTCGATTGGGCCTCAATGCGTTCCCCCTCTTTCAGCTCCTTGTTACCTCCCAGAAGGATTACCGGAGAATCAATCTTTTGGCAGATCTCCAGGACTTTCCCGGAGGGAAGCTTTTTGGTGGGGTGAGTGCCGGCAATGGCAAAGGCCACAAATCCCTTTCTGAAGGATTCGGGCAATTCGTCAGTATTAAAATTTTCATTTTCAGGAATAAAGTAATCGAGCCCTTTCCCGTCATTCCTTACTTTTAATTCCGAAAGGGTATCCATGTACCGGTCAACAATATGTTTTTCGGGCAGGAGATTAATTTTCAACCGGGTCAGCATGTATTTCCGCAGGTTGAGCTTTTTCAGGGAACGGGCCGGTGTTTTCAGGCGGGTTCTTATCTGATGGCTGCGAAAATTCTGGTGAAGATCGACAATGAAATGGAATTTTTCCTTCTGCAGTGCAGATATGAGTTCATTCAGGTTTTCCCTGTACAAATGAATTTTATCAATGTAGGGATTTGCCTGGACGATCGGGGCATGTTTTTGTTTAACGACAAAATGGACTTCTGCATCTTTTACCTGCTTTTTCAGGCAGCGAACCACCGGAGAGGTTAAAACAATATCCCCGATGGAGCTAAACCGTATGATGAGGTATTTT
>JAGYMR010000220.1 GCA_018400515.1 Tangfeifania sp. | reverse complement strand
CCGGGAAATCAGGATGTGACGCGGCCCAACCAATTTGGATTTGATGAGTTTTGCCTGTGGCAGCTGAACAAACCGAAAAAGAAAGGGGAGCGGTACGCCAATCCTCTGCTCAATCGAAATGGAGAAGAACTGCCACGGGATGCGGATGCCTATGGACCACAGGTCATTGCTGATTTTCTTCAGGACTTCATCGATCGAAATGCCGGTCAGCCGTTTTTTGTCTATTATCCCATGGTTCTGCCACACGATCCTTTTGTGCCTACACCCGATTCCCCGGAGTGGGCTGATCCTTCGCGGCGGTATGAGCATGATACCATCTTTTTTGATGATATGATTGCTTACGTTGACAAGATTGTCGGACAGCTTGAAGCAAAACTCCGGGAGAAAGGAATCCGGGATAATACCCTGTTTATTTTTACGGGCGACAACGGAACGCACCGGTCAGTGATTACTTCTACTGAGAAGGGACAGGTAAAAGGGGCAAAAGGACTGAGCATAAATACCGGAAATCATGTTCCACTGATTGTTTCCTGGCCGCAAAGAATAAAAAAGAACCGCGTTTTCGACGGACTGATCGATTTTGCAGATTTTTTACCCACGTTGGCCGATGTAGCCGGAATGAATGATGCTGATTATGTTACCGACGGAACAAGTTTCTATCCGGTTTTAACCGAAAAAAAGAAAAGGGCAGGGAAGGAGGAAATATTCCTACATTATTCACCAAGCTGGGGACGGTTTGAACACAACCGGTGGGTCATGAACGAAAGGTATAAACTATACCGCGATGGCCGTTTTTATGATACCCGGGAAGATCCGCTGGAAAAAAATGCGCTTTCAGATCTTTCAAAAAAAGAACAGAAAATGAAAGAAGGGTTCCACCGTATCCTGACGGAGAAGGAACGGGAGATTCCTTTTGATCTGAATGATTCAGCATATAAAGTGCAAAAATAATCCGGCCGGTTATTCTTTTCTAATCAGCAGGGTCCTGAACGGAAAACATCTGGTTTAAATGATTATTCTTTTATCCAATTGACAATCTTTTCATCATCCGGTTTCACTTTTGGCGGAACCATATCTGCCAGTTTTCCGTTTTTGTCGATCAGGTACTTCTGAAAGTTCCAGGCCACCTCGGAGTCCATGACCCCATTTTTTGCTTTTTGAGTCAACCACCGGTAAAGCGGGTGCATGTCATCGCCCTTGACCGATATTTTAGCCATCATGGGGAAAGTCACACCGTAGTTGACCTGGCAAAACTGAGCGATCTCCTCATTGGTTCCGGGTTCCTGTTCTTTGAAATTGTTGGCAGGAAAACCAATGATGACAAAATTTTCTCCTCCATACGTTTCATGTAATTTCTGAAGTTGTTCGTACTGGGGAGTCAGCCCGCATTTTGACGCGGTATTCACAACCAGCACCTTTTTCCCTTTCAGACTGGTCATTTCAAATTTGTTCCCGGCTATGTCCTCAACGGTGAAATCGTAAAATGAGTTTTGAGCAGATACAATGCTTGTTAAAAAGATCATGCTGAAAATGGTAAATAGCTTATTCATGTTTTTTGTTTTTAAATTTGACTATTAAACAAATAAATACCCCGTTAGGTTTTTAACCCGGTAAAATTTTATCAGTCAGTTTTTATATATTTACAAAAATATTAAATCGTTAATTACTAAATGCTTCATGCATTTATCAATGATTCGGATTGAGTGACAGGTTGTGTCTTTTTCGTGAGACATTGTATTGCTGTTTATTGTTGCAAAGTGTTTCACTGTGTGATTCCGGGTGTTTTACGGAGTGAATTTTTTGATCGTTATACGTTGTGTCCTTTTACTTCGAGGTGCCATGAACTTTATACATCAGTATTTTGTCAGAAGGAAAGTAACGGTAATTTTTTTTAATTCAGACATATGTGTGGTCGGTTTGTTCAAATAATTGATGTTGAGTTGTTTGTAAAAAGATTTGGAGTGAATGCTCCGACTGAGATTCGGGTTCAGAACAATTTTAATGTATCGCCGGGCGATCAGGCGTATGTGATTACCAATGACAGGCCCGATCAGTTGCAGGCTTTTCAGTTTGGACTGACACCTCACTGGGCGAAGAAACCGATGTACCTGATCAATGCCCGTTCAGAAGGAGATTTTAACAAAGAGAACGATGTGAATTATGCGGGTGAGCAGGGCATAATCAAAAAACCGGCCTTTCGTACTGCCATTAAATCGAGGAGGTGCCTGGTCCTTGCCAATGGTTATTTTGAAGGCCCCGAAAAGGAGCGTTTGAGCAAGCCGTTTCATGTTTATAAAAAGGATCAGGAAGTTTTTACTTTTGCCGGTATCTGGGACACGTGGGCTGACAATACCACCGGGAAGGTGGTTCATTCCTTTTCCATCATTACCACTGTGGCCAATGATGTCACAAAAAAGATCGGCCACCACCGGTCTCCGGTTATTTTGGAAAAAAAGGATGAACGAAGATGGCTTGACGACTCCGTTCCGATGGAAGAAGTGCTTGCCCTGCTGAAACCTTATCCGGGCGATGATTTCAAAGCAGATCCCGTTTCCATCCGGGTGAAAGATCCGAAAAATAAAGGGCGCGACCTGCTCATTCCGGTTGATCACGACAGCACCACGCAATACGATTCAACCGTAAAAAAAGAGTTGCACATGAAGGGAATGGGCCGCAACCGGCGAAAGGAGAATCCGTTGGGACGGCAGGGAAAATTGTTTTGAAAGATTTGTTTATTTGTAAGGCAATTTCGCCATTTTCTCCACCTCCAGGGAAGGGAATCCGAATTCTTCGACGATTTTGCCGAGCACCAGGTAGATGCCCTGGCCCCGGAAGGGGTAATTTTTCAGGGAATCGGGAAAATGTACCGTGTCAAAGAATTCACCGGTGGAATCGAGGAATGTACCAAAGTGCATGATCTCTTTTTTCACCGTGTAGACATACTTGATGGTGACTAAGCGGCCGACCATCCGCACCTTTTTCCCCGGGTTGTTCATCAGGTCTTTGGCCTGTATTTCTCCTCTGAAGCGGGTTTGAAGCATGTCGAAGCTGTTCACACTCACCGGAAATCCCAGCAGTTCGATTTCATCATAGGCATCTTTCAGTTTTTCGTTTTGCAGTTGAGGGAGGCTGAATTTTTTGGTGTTTGTCTGGAAGAGGGTAAACGACGTGACCGTTTTTGTCTGTTTTTTCAGCAGCAGATGGGCCTCCCAGAGGAGGTTTGATTTTTGTTGGCCGGTAAAACGGAATGCACCCAGCCGGATAAGCAGTATAAGCTGTTCTTTGGCAACGGGTACCCGTTCCGTGAAATCGGCCAGTGAACGATAGGGGCCGCGGCTATTCCGTTCGTTCAGGATGAGGTTGATGGTATTTTGCCCGAGGTTTTGCACGTGAACAAATCCCAGGTAAATGGTTGTGCCCGCAATTCTTGTGGCGTTGTGGCTGTGGTTGACACACGGCAGTTCTATGTCGGCGCCTTTTCTCCGGGCTTCATTGACGTATACCCAGGTGGGGTAAAAGCCGCCGAAATTGTTGATCACTGCCACCTGGAATTCCAGTGGGTAGTGTGCCTTCAGGTAAAGGCTCTGGAAGCTTTCCACCGCATACGATGCCGAATGGGCTTTTGAAAAGGAATAGCCGGCGAACGATTCGATCTGCCGCCACACCTCCCGGGAGATATTTTCGGGGTACCCGAGTTTTCTGCAATTGGAGAAATATTTTTCTTCGATGCGTTTGAACTCTTTCGGTGATCGGTATTTGCCCGACATCGCCCGGCGCAGTACGTCTGCTTCAGCCAGGTCGAGTCCGGCAAAGTGGTGGGCCACCTTGATCACATCTTCCTGGTAGACCATTACCCCGTATGTTTCAGCCAGCTGTTCCTTCATAACGGGGTGGATGTATTCAAAATCACCGGGATGATGAAACCGCCGGATATACTCTTTCATCATGCCCGATTTGGCCACACCCGGACGGATAATAGAGCTGGCAGCCACCAGGGTAAGGTAGTCGCTGCACCGGAGTTTTTTAAGCAATCCCCGCATGGCCGGACTTTCGATATAGAAGCATCCGTTGGTTTCGCCTGTTTTGAGTTGCTGTTTCACTTTTTTGTCTTCAAAGAAGCGGTTTACCTGGTGGACATCCACCTCTTCGCCGCGGTTTTCCCGGATGATCTCCACGGCCTCTTTGATGTGTCCGATGCCGCGCTGACTCAGGATGTCGAGCTTTTCAAATCCCATCTCTTCGGCAATGTACATGTCCCAGTGGGTAGTCGGAAATCCCTTGGGGGGCAGGTCCAGGGCAGTGTAGCAGGTAATCGGCTCTTCCGAGATAAGAATCCCCCCGGCATGAATGGTACGCAGGTTGGGAAATCCGTTCAGCTGTTTGCCCAGGGAGGTGATGAGGGCGGTGATGTCGTTTTTGTTGCAGTCGTTTCCGGGGTCATGCACCAGCAGGTCGATTTCCTCTTTGGGCAGCCCGAACACTTTGCCCAGTTCGCGGACAGCTGACCGGCTCTTGAAGGTGGAAGTAGCGCCCAGCAAGGCCGTATGGTTTCTTCCGTATCGTTTAAAAATGTAGTCCTGCACCTCCTCGCGGTTGCGCCAGGAGTAGTCGATGTCGAAATCGGGCGGACTGGTTCTTTTTGGATTTAGAAATCGCTCGAAATAGAGGTTCAGTTTGATGGGGTCCACGTCGGTGATCCGGAGGCAGTAGGCCACCACGCTGTTGGCCCCGCTGCCCCGTCCCACATGGTAAAATCCCCGCGACATGCTGTAGCGGATGATGTCCCAGGCGATGAGAAAGTAGGCTGAAAATCCAAGTTTATCAATGATTTGCAGTTCGTGCAGCACCCGTTCCCTGGCCTGCGGGTTGTTTTTGCCGTAGCGGTAAACCATGCCATCCATGGCCAGTTTCTCCAACAGGAGCCTGTCGTCGTATGCCGACCGGCTGAAGGTTTTTTTGTTTTTTATGGAGGAGAAATCAAAATCGATGG
>JAGYMR010000022.1 GCA_018400515.1 Tangfeifania sp. | reverse complement strand
TTTAATATAAAAAATGAAGGAAATGAAGAAAACAGTTGCCATTTTATATATCATCCTTTCAGCACTGGTCTTTACCTCCTGTGAAGATATGCTGGAAGAAGTTCAGAAAGGGGTTTTTACCGAAGACAACTTCTATGATTCAAAAGAAAATGCCGTCAAGGCTTTGCTTTACGCTTATGCCCCGCAAAAAGAGATTGAATATGCCCAACGGTTTCAGTTTAACCTGATGGACCTGCCCACTAACCAGTATTCTACCTACGGGAAAGCGGTGGAGACACTCTTTTATACCTGGGATGTGAGTCCCATCACCGAAGAGTTTACTTACATGTACAAATACATTTACATGTCGATCACCCGGGCAAACAGTGTTATTGAGAATGTGAGCCAGATGAGTAACTCGCTGATCGCTCCCTCCGAAAGGGATCAGATTGTCGGCGAAGCCTATTTCTTACGGGCTTACCACCATTTCATGGCTGTCCGCACCTTCGGAGAGGTGCCTGTTCATACCTCCCAGGTCACCTCCCCTGAAGATGGCCGGATTGCTTATTCGCCCATCGAAGTGGTCTATGAACAGATCATTGCGGACCTCGAAAAAGCCGTTTCCCTGATGTCCATTCAGAAAATTCAGGGACGTGTCGACCTGGCTGGTGCCCAGGCCCTGCTGGCCAAGGTGTACCTTACCATGGCCTCTTCTAAAATGACCGGGGCTCCGGGATACGATTGGGTCGCCGATAGTGAGGAGATGTATGGCAAAGCAGCGGAGTATGCTGAAAAGGTTGTATTTGAACAAACCACTTACGCGCTGGAGCCTGATCTCTATAAAGTGTACAACGTGGATTATGAAGATTCACCCGAACACCTCTGGATTACGCACCGGACACGTTTGTATGACCGGGCCAACTTCCCAATGATGTTCGCCAATGGCATCCAGTCGAAATACATCCCCAGAAAACTGGGTACCGAAGTGACAAGGCCCTCCGATGTGGAGTTGTACATCGCTGAAGGACAGGCCGGATGGAACTATTACCGGCCCGACAGTACCTTTTATGCTTCCTATGATAATCAGGACCTCCGGAAAGAGTTGTTGCTGACCACTGTTTATGACGAAAATGCACAGGTCGTTGCCGAATGGTCGCCGGATAATATTACCAGCTCCGATGCTGCAGAAGCTGCTTTCTATTATCCCATGTGCCGGAAGTATACCGATCCTTACGCCTCCGATATTAATACGTCGGCCGAATTGTATTTTATGCGGTTTGCCGAAGTGATGCTTACTTTTGCCGAAGCTGCAGGGCCCACAGAAAGAGGATATGAAGCGGTCAATGCCGTTCGCGAAAGGGCCAACCTGCCGGAACTGCCTGCCAATTTGCCGGTGAGTGAATTCAGGGAGGCCGTCTGGCAGGAACTGACCTTTGAGCTGGCCTTTGAAGGGAAAGGCCTGCTGGAATTAAGAAGGACCAAACGGGTGGAAACGGCCATTACCAAACCGGAGGTGATCAGCAACAAGCTGAATGAATATGCCTACTTCTATCCCATACCACAGCGCGAGCTCGATTTAAATCCAAAAAATTAATTCTAAAGGAATCAACTATGAATGCAAAATATTTTGTTCCAATAATTGCTGTTTTTGTCCTTTTTACATTTTTTGCGTGTGAAAGGGATGAGGTGGAAAATCCAAATCTGCAGGGGAGTGATTTTACATTGACGACCCAGACGGAAGTGGAGGCCTTTTCCACCAAAGAGGATATCCATACGTTAACCATTAAGGGAGAAGGCATCACTGACCTGTCCAACCTCTCCGTACTGAGCGTCAAAAACCTCATTGTGGAGAATACGGACATTGTTGATATGAATATCCCCTCGCTAGCTTCGGTTACCGTATCTTTTCAGATCATCGGAAATGATCAGCTGGAATCGCTGAACGGATTGACCAATTTCAAATTTTTTGGCGGCGAACTTTTGATCCGCGATAACCCAAAGCTCCAGGATATTTCCGGAATGCTGGGTTTGAAGACTTTTTACGGGACACTTACCATTACAGGAAATCCGCTGCTGGGAGAGAACGTGGTCCCCCTGCCGGACGATGAATTTGGTTTCGGTCCCATTCGTAAATTGATCAATGACGGAGTTATCCCCAAGGCTTCCGCTGTAACACTTCAGGACAACCATCCCGAAGCTGTGGATGATGCCGCAATGATTGGCATCCCCGTTGGTGAAACCGTCATCGATTACACCCTGTCTTCCAGGGAGGATGTGCTTGATTTTACCAATTTTGATGATGAGGGCGTTGTTAAGAACCTGACGATTACCGGAACGGACATCGATGATGCCACCATTAATACGCTGATTGGAAAAATATCGGAGGTGAAGGGAACACTGACCCTCGACAATACCAGCTGCATCGTTACCTGGCGTCCTCAGGACCTGGGATTTTTTGGTGCCATCAAGTTCAGCGGCGGCCTCGTGATTAAAAACAACCTGCAATTCAATAACATCAACAGTTTTCAACCCCTGAAGGGAATGATCAATGGCGACCTGGTTCTGATCAATAATCCGCTGCTTGACTTTGGCTGGGACGGGGCTCCCCCGAATGGTTCAGGATTCCAGAATATTACCAAAATTGAAGGAGATCTCATCGTCAGGGATTGTCCCATGTTTACCGGATTGGGCCTGAAAAGCCTGGAACATGTGGGCGGCGACTTCATTATTGAGAAGGGACCGGGGAATTTCCGCAGTTTATGGAATTTTGCCGAAATCCCCATTACCCATATCGGCGGTGATATCATCGTGCGGAATAACGATCTGCTCAACAGCCTTCTGGGATTTGACAACCTCACCTATGTGGGGGCGGATACGATCATCATCACCAATAACGGGGATCTTGAAGTGGGGATCAGCGATGGCGATAAACCCGGTCTTTGCTGGGTAAGGGATGCCTACGACAGTGGCGTCATTCAAAACCCGGATGTGTCGGTTACCCTGGAGGATAAAAACGGAAATCCGGTGGATTTTGAAACCCTTGAAGGATGCGGTTTGTAAAAAGATTGCTTTCAGCCTTTCCATGCCTTTTGCGCATGGAAAGGTTTTTTTATAACTTGAAATATTTTGAGATGGCAATCGTTTAAAATTTGTTTCATGAAACAAGCATGTAAAATACTTTCACCCAACGGAATGATTAAAACAGATGCGCGTTCCATACGATACCTTTGAAAATGAACAATTTTATTCGAATGAAACGGGCATGATGCAAACATCATAAAAGATTATGAATAGATATATCATTATTTTGTTGCTGGGATCCCTCTTTTTTATGTCCTGTAAGAAAGACGGGGATGATAACGGGGGACCGGAGGAGCCGGAAGAGCGGATTATTGACCGGAGCTATGCATTCAGCGATGGCGTGGTGCCCCGGAATGTGCTGGAGAGTTACCTTTCCCGGGCCATTACCCAGGGGAATTTCTGCATGCCGGGCAGTGATTCTGAATTTGAGGAGAATCTCCGGATGATCCAAAATACCGGAGCCAAATTTATTGGTCGTGCCGGATTTGTCTGGACTCCCGACCGCCCCGATGATGAGCATTTTGCCATTGTATCGCAAAGGGCAGCGCAGGCGCTGGAGGCCGATCCCGAATTTATCCTGCAGTGTTGTATCTTTGAGGCTGTTTTTCATAGTAACAATGAGCTGACAAATTTTGGCGCGGATCAGATTCCCATTCCGGAAGAGGTGTTCCGTGCGTTTGATTTGCCGGTGGAACAGCGGAATTTTGACTACGATGCCATGCTCTATGAAGATGGATTGTTTCATGATCACTGGGTTCAGGGAGCTTCCATTCCTGATATTAGCCGAATGGAAACCCGGCTCTATTTCTATTACCGGGCCATGCGCTACATTGATGCCGGTTTTGAGGCCATCCACTTCGGACAAATAGAGGCGATGGCTGTGAATGATCCCGGATGGACCATCTGGGAGGATCTGATCGGCCGCATCCGGCAGTATGCCGCGGAAAATGCCCGGAGGGGAACGGTTATTTGCGATGCCCATGTGCCTTCGGGGGGTGTTTTGCTCGGGGACGGATCCCTTCTGCTCGATTTTCATTCGTTTCCCCAACGCCCCCAGGAGATCTGCGGAACCCCGTACCAGGCAATTCTGCGCATTGGATACATCGATGCCATCTATAAAAAGAGTAAAGGGGGCATTACACCCAGCGGCTGGGAATGCGAATCACTGCCCTATCTGGTCGAATTCGATAATTCGGGTGCAGCAAATCCCGGCGTTTGCGGAGAGGAACCCAAACACTGGCCCTGGGGATGGGACGAAATCTCCTGGTTTGCCCATTGCACTGAAGCCTACAGAAACTACTGGCTCGAATATGCATGGAACTGGATTGAGGAGAATGACCCCAACGGCTTTTTGCAAATGCCCGGATATATTACCATTGCAGCAGATCCCATCCCACGGGAAAGCGGCGGGCTGATCTGGGCCTACCGCATCAATACCCCATCGGCAGCTTGTCCGGATGGGTTTGGACAGGAAGCAACGGCCAAACGGATATGGGAAAACAATTGAGGAAAATGACCAAAGAAACTGGTACAGCCGGGCTTCCCGGAATAAACAATAAATTTTCTTAGTTCGATTTTTTAAAATTATACACCAATGAACAGGATAACACCGATTTTAATTTCAGTAATGGCTTTTTTTGCCCTTGTAAATACCCATTGTACAGCAGAGGAAACCGGTCAACGGAACTATGCGTTTGATGCGAACGGGATTTCAAGAGCGGTTTTGGAAAATTACCTCTCCCGTGCAATTACCCAGGGAGAGTTTTTACTGCCTCCCTCCGACGCCGTATTTGAAGAGAACCTCCGGATGCTCAAAAACATTGGTGCCAAGTTTATCGGCCGGGCGGCGTTTGAATGGACCCCGCTCATGGGTAATGAAGAACACTTCCGTAAGGTGGAAAAATATGCCGCAAAAGCCCACGAAGCTGATCCGGAGTTTCTTTTCCAGTGTTGCATTTTTGAGGCGGTATTTAAAACGGGCAACAGCCTGTCGCCGGAATACGGGGTGGACATCATTCCCGTACCCGACTGGGTTTTCAAAGAATTTAACCTGCCGGTGGAGAAAAGGAATTTTAATTTTGAGGCCATGCGCTATCAAGATGGCACCTACCACGGACATTGGGGCAATGGGGCAGGTTCTGTCCCTGATATTACCCGGGTGGAGACACAAATGTATTTCTTCTACCGGGCGGCCCGCTATATCAACGCCGGAATTGAAGGCATCCATTTTGGACAGCTCGAGATCATGAATTTCAATGATCCGGATAATGCGGTGGCTTATGCATTGGTGGAGCGTATCCGGAACTACGCTGCCAAACATGCCCGCCGGGGCTATGTGCTTTTTGATGCGCATGTGCCCACCCACGGATTTGTTTCGGAGGATGGCCGTTTGCTGTTGGATTTCCACTCGTTTCCACAGCGGCCTAAAGAGATTTGCGGCAAGCCCTATGAGGCCGAACTGGTGATTGGTTTTCAGGATGCGCTTTACACAAAAAGTAAAGGGGGCATAACACCCAGCGGCTGGGAATGTGAATCGCTGCCTTACCTCGTGGAAATGGATAACTCGGGAGCTGAAAACCCGGGTGTTTGCGGAGGTGATGAATGGTGGTGGCCCTGGGGCTGGGATGAAATTACCTGGTTTGCCCATTGTTCGGATGAGTACCGGAACTACTGGCTGAACTATGTGGTCGATTGGCTGGAGGAAAATGATCCGGCCGGAAACCTTCAGATGCCCGGCTCCACAACCATTCAGGCCGATCCTATTGAGAAGGATGGCCATACCATCTGGAAATACCGCCTGAACAACCCGTCACCTGCATGTCCCGATGGGTTTGGACAGGAAGCGACCGTTAAAGCGATCTGGAACAGGAAATAACCGGCCTTATCAACCCAACCGGTTTGAATGGCACAATGGATCTATTTATGAACCATCGATATAAACAACTGTGCTTTTTTCTGGCCCTGTTAATCCTGGGATGCAGCCAGATGCCTGACGATCCGCTGAAGCTCGCCGATCCTATGATCGGAACTGACGGGACCGGACATACCTTCCCCGGAGCAACCACCCCTTTTGGAATGGTGCAGTTAAGTCCCTCGAATGATTTTAAGTCGTGGGCCTGGTGCTCAGGCTATCATTACACGGATAGTGTTCTGAAGGGGTTTGCCCATAACCATATCAGCGGTGCCGGGTTAAGCGGACTGGGAGATATTCTGCTGATGCCTGCCACAGGGGATATCCGGGTGAACCCCGGAAGTGAGGAGCGTCCTGAAACAGGCTACCGGTCAAGGTTTTCCCATGACAACGAGTTCGCCTCCCCGGGTTACTACCGTGTTTTACTGGAGGATTATAACATTACCGCCGAGCTGACCGCCAGTCAGCGGGTGGGGTTCCACCGCTACACGTTTCATGACGGCGGAGACGGACATGTCATCATTGATCCAACCCACGGGCTGGATCAGTCCGTGATCGAAACGGAAGTGGCGTTTGTTTCCGATCGTATGCTGCGGGGGTTTAAACATTCGGCAGGGGATGACGGACTGCGGACTGTCTATTTTTATGCCTGGTTTTCAAAACCTTTTATTGATAAGGGCGTGGCAGTGGATGACCGAACCGATACAACCGCTTCGAAGGCCAAATCCAAAAATGCGAAAGCTTTTGTGCGTTTTGATCCCGCTCCCGGTGAAGCAATTGAGGTGAAAGTCGCCATGTCCCATGTGAGTTATGAGGGAGCTAAAACAAATTTTGAAGCAGAAGCTGTGGAGGCAGATTTTGACGGGACATGGAAAGCAGCTGAAAAAAGCTGGGAGGAAAAATTGAAAAAATTCAGGATTAAAGGCCTGGACCCTTCGGAGGAGCGGGTTTTCTATACCGCTGTTTATCATAGCTTTATATCCCCGAACCTGATCTCGGATGTGGATGGCAACTTCATCGTGGAGGGAGAACAGTACCGGTCGGAGGAACCCCATTACAGCAATTTTTCGACCTGGGATACTTACCGGGCACTGCATCCCCTGTTTTGCCTGGTGGATCAAAAAAGCAACAGCCGTTTTGTAAAGGCGTTGACCTCGCGGTACCATGATCAGCAGGTGGGATTGCCGCTCTGGGAATTGCTGGGGTACGACAATAAGTGCATGATCGGGTACAATGCCGTTTCACCCATGGTGGAAGCGGTGCTGAAGGATGTGGATGGCGTTGATCCGGAAGCAGTGTATGAAGCAGTGACCGCAGCGGCAAACAACACATCACCGGAGAAAAGTTCGGTGGTTTATGGTTTGAACGGGATGAAAGGGTATACACGTTTGCATTATGTGCCAGCTGAAGTGAACAGCTCCGTTTCCAAAACCACTGAGCAGAACTATTACGACTGGGCCATTGCCCGGTTGGCAGCGAAGCTGGGAAAACCGGAAGATGCCGAACAGTATAAGGCCCGTTCGCTGGGGTACCGGAACCTTTTCCGGCCGGATAAAAAGTTGCTGTGGCCAAAATATTCCAACGGATTGTGGCGGGAAATGGATACCACCCGGTGGTATGATTATGAGATGAATTATGTCTCAGGCAATGTCTGGGGGTATAGCTCTTATGTGCCACACGATGTGGAGGGACTTGCCGGACTGATCGGGGGCAGAAAGGCGTTTGGACACTGGCTGGATAAGATTTTTTCCGATTCGACCCGGCTGAAAGGCAATCAGCATGTGGATATCTCTGGTTTTATTGGGAAATACGGACACGGCGATGAACCTTCGCATCACATGGCTTACCTCTACAATCATGCCGGACAACCCTGGAAAGGACAAAAAATTATTCGTAAAATAATGGATGATTTTTACACTGACCGGCCCGATGGACTGGTGAACAATGAAGATCTGGGGCAGATGTCTGCCTGGTATATCTTCAGTGCCCTGGGGTTTTATCCGGTGAATCCTGCTGCGCTCGTTTACGAAATCGGCTCCCCCAATGTAAAAGAGGCTGTGCTGAATTTGGAAAATGGCAACCGGTTCAGGGTGGTTGCCCGCAACAACAGCAAGCGGAACAGGTATGTTCAGTCGGTAAGGCTGAACGGACAGGTGCTGGAGAAAACTTACCTGACCCATGACCAGATCATGAAAGGGGGGCTCCTCGAATTTGAAATGGGCCGGAAACCGAATAAACAGTGGGGTACTGAGCCCGGGATGGCAGCACCCTCAGCAGTGGAACTGAACGATAAAAGTAAATTGTCAGAAACATTGCCTGCCCCTTATGATGTGAATGGCGCTTTTGTCTTTGAGGATAAATTGAAGATAACGCTTGCCTGTAAAGAACCCGGCGCTGATATCCATTACACGCTGGATGGTACAAATCCGGATGAAAAATCCAGAAAATACCGGGAGCCTTTTGATATTTCCGAAAGTACCCGCCTTCGGGCAGTGGCTGTGGTGAAGGGTAAAAACCCGGGGATGATCATGGATCAGCATTATTATGAAGGGATCGATCTGAGTACAGAAAACGGGAATGCAAAGGTCACCCTCAATCCGCCTCCTACCCGTGAGGGGGATGATGGCGCCCGGTTAGTGGACGGGGTGTTTGAAACATCGTACCGCTCGGATGAAAACTGGTGTGTGTGGCAGGGGGATGATGCCGGGATTGTGATTGACCTCGGCGAAAAACAACGGATTCGTTCCGTCACGGTGAGTTACCTGGATCATACCGGACTCTGGATCTTTCCGCCACGGGCCATCCGCCTGTATACTTCAGCCGGAGGAAAAGATTTCCGGATGCATGCCCGGAAAACAGAAATCAACAGTTCCGTTACCTTTAATCCATTTATCCGGAGGGTTCCGCTGAAATTTCCCGCGGTGGAAACACAGTACCTGAAAATTGAAATGGAAAATTCCGGGGAGATCCCCGAATGGCATAAAGGAGCCGGCAAACCTGCCTTGTTATATGCCGGGGAGATCATTGTCCGGTGACCCGGGGGTAAAACCGTGTTTTTGTATGATCATTTTGAGACAAACATTTTTGAATTAAACGCACAGGGGCATGATTTAAAACCATCCGTGTGCTGTGCATAACAACAAAAGTTGAAAATATTTTCGAATGACTGAAAAAAGAGAACCGACGCATCAACCTGAAAAAAAAACCATTGTGGGCAAATCCCTGCCCAATATACCCTGGCAGGATAAACCCTTAGGGTCTGCTGACGTTGTTTGGAGATACGACGGCAATCCAATCATCCCCCGTGACTTGTTACCAAAATCCAACAGCATTTTTAACAGCGCGGTGGTTCCGTTTGAAGATGGGTTTGCAGGTGTTTTCAGGGTAGATAACAAAAGCAGGAACATGCGGATTCACAATGGAAGAAGCAGGGATGGCATCCATTTTGAAATCGATCCTGATCCCATTGAGTGGCAACACCCGGATCCGGAAATCGGCCAAATGGTGGAGGCCTATGATCCGAGAGTCGTCAACATTGAGGGACGCTATCATGTGATTTGGTGTAACAATTACCATGGCTATACCATCGGAATGGGGTATACCGATGATTTTAAAACCTTCTACCAGCGGGAAAATGCCTTTTTGCCCTACAACAGGAATGGGGTCCTTTTTCCACGCAAGATCGGGGGCAAATATTTCATGTTGAGCCGTCCGAGCGATACCGGCCATACCCCCTTCGGCGATATCTTTGTCAGCCAGAGTCCGGATCTCCTCCACTGGGGGGTTCACCGCCATGTGATGTCGCCCAAGGCGAATAAATTAACGTGGGAGAGTACTAAAATAGGCCCCGGACCGGTGCCCATTGAAACAACCGAAGGGTGGCTGATGTTTTACCACGGTGTTTTAACCAGCTGCAACGGATTTGTTTACAGCATGGGAGCGGCTTTGCTTGACATCGATAAACCCTGGCGGGTGCTTTACCGTACCGAACCTTATTTGCTCAATCCCCGGACCCCCTACGAATGTGTGGGGGATGTTCCCAATGTGGTATTTCCCTGCGCTGCCCTGACCGATGCCGAAACGGGCCGGATTGCCATCTATTACGGGGCTGCCGATACGGTTACCGGTCTGGCTTTTTGCCAGGTGGATGAGTTGATCGATTTTATAAAAAATAATTCATCGGTTTAATTAATAATTTCTTTATTATTATTTTTCCGGGATGTGATCAGAAAGTACGGGCTGTTCAAAACGAGCGGATAAAAAAAAAGCGATGCGAAATATTAACCTGAAATGGGAGGTGGGGGTTTCCGATGCGAAAAACACGCCTCCGGAAGTATTCTTCCCGGCAGAGGTCCCGGGGGCTGTGCAGCTGGACTATATGCGGGCGAACGGCGATCCTGACCTCTTCTGCGATCAAAATGTAACGGCGTACAAAGCGCTGGAGGATAAATTCTGGCACTACCGGACCCGCTTTGAAAAACCCGCCCTAAGGGAGGATGAAACGCTTTTATTCAGTTCCAAAGGTATTGATTATGCCTTCGATATCCTGTTAAACGGAAACCATTTGTTGTATCAGGAGGGGATGTTCACCCCTGTTGAAATTCCCCTGAGTGAGGGTATCCTCCATAATACCAATTTTCTGGAGGTGATTATTTACCCCATTCCAAAGGTGGAGGGAGCCGAAGAGGGACGCCGGCAGGCAGCGCGCGCTGTTAAACCGGCGGTAGGTTATGGATGGGACTGGCATCCCCGGCTGGTACCGGCCGGAATATGGGATGAAACATACCTGCAGGTCGTGCCCGGAGCACGCATTGCTGCGAGTGAACTCTCCAGCCATTTGAATGCCGACCTGTCGGAAGCGCGTATTAATATATTTTTTGAAGTGCAGGGGAAGGCATTTTCCGGAATTACCTGGGAATGGCAGTTGTACGACCCCGATGACCGGGAGGTGCTTCACAAAACCGCTAACCTGGAGCATCGAACGGTTGATCTGAAAGAACGATTAAAAGCCCCCCGCCTGTGGTGGCCTCATGATCAGGGAACCCCTTCGCTGTATACCTGGACCCTGAAATTAACCGATGCCGCCGGGGAGGTCATTGATTTCGAGGGCAGAAAAACGGGGTTTAAAAAAGTGGAGATGGTGTTGAATCCGGGAACCGAAATTGAACCGGATGACTGGCCCAAGACCGCACGGCCGGCACCATTCACCCTGCGCATCAACAACCGGCCGGTCTTTGCTAAAGGTTCCAACTGGGTCCACCCGGAGATCTTTTATGGCACGCTTACCCGGGAACGTTACCAGGAACTGCTTACCCTGGTTAAAAACAGCCATATGAACTTGCTGCGTGTCTGGGGAGGCGGCATTGTCAACAAGGAGCTCTTTTACGATCGCTGCGATGAAATGGGAATCATGGTTTGGCAGGAGTTCCCCCTGGCCTGCAACGACTATCCGAATGATCCGCATTACCTGGAAATTCTTGAACAGGAGGCCGTATCCATCATTAAGAAAGTGAGGAAACACCCGTCGCTGGTTATATGGAGCGGGGGAAATGAGCTGCTGAATAGCTGGTCGGGCATGACGGAGCAGGCTTACCCCCTGCGGTTGCTAAACTGTTTGTGCTACCGCCTGGATCCCCATACGCCTTTTATCAGCTCCTCGCCGTTAAACGGGGTAGGACACGGGCATTACATCTTTTATGACCCGGCTTCCGGAGAGGATGTGTTTCAGTTGATGCGGCGTTCTGAACATACGGCTTATACTGAGTTTGGAATGCCTTCCCTGACTTTCGTCTCTGCGTTGAAAAGAATTATTCCCGAAGCGGAACTTTTTCCGGCGGAACCAACGGAAGCGTGGAAGATCCACCATGCCTTCGGTGCCTGGCAGGAAAACTCCTGGCTTGAAAAGCCCACCCTCGAAAAGTATTTTGGTGTTGCCGGCAGTCTGGAGGAGTTGGTGGAGCAGAGCCAGACCCTGCAATCCATCGGATATAAAGCCATTTTTGAGGAGGCCCGCCGTCAAAAGCCTCACTGTTCGATGGCCCTCAACTGGTGCTTTAATGAACCCTGGCCCACAGCAGCCAACAACAGCCTGGTGGCCTACCCTGCCCAACCCAAACCGGCATGGGATGCTGTGAAAGATTCTCTCCGGCCGGTGATGGCTTCGGTGGCCTTTGAGCGGTTTGATTACTCACCGGGAGCGGAGATCGTGATGGATTTGTGGCTCCTGAATGACGCTTATGAAGAGGTGTCTGGTGGAGAAATGGAACTGACGGTTTCGCTCAATGGCATCCCCGAAAAGGTGGGGAGGTGGTCCTTCGGGAAAATCCCCGAAAATACCAACGGCAAAGGCCCCTCGCTGCGTTACGTTGTACCCGGAAATACCGGGCGGCAACTGATGGAAGTGACCGCTTCAGTAATAGGAAATGAAGCGCTTGATGCGCATTACCTCCTGCTGATCGCTGACCGGGAGAATGCGACCGGTCCGGGGGATTAAACAAACGGGCAATTTGAAAACAGGGCGGTATACCGCCGAATTTGCCCCATTTACCGAAACGGATTTGTAATCCCTTCTCAATCCTAAAAAATAATTTAATGAATGGAGATCTGAAAAAATGAGATTGAGTTACCTGCACATCATTTCACTGGTGTTTATTTTATCCGGTTATGCTGCTTTCTGCCCGCAGGTTGTACCTGCACAGGAAGGCATTCCCCCGGATACAATGAATGAAAAGACCATGGTCTGCAAATCTTTAATCCATGAAGGGAACCTTGCCCGGCTAAAAGCGGTACTGGCGAAAGCGGAACGGGGCGAAGAGGTCGTGGTGGGTGCCATTGGTGGTTCCATTACGATGGGAGCAGCTGCCACTACTGCAGCTGACCGGTGGGCCAACCGGGTGGCCGGGTGGTTTGAACATTCCTTTCCGGATGCAAAAGTCCGCTTTTACAATGCCGGCATCGGAGCCACCAACTCTACATTCGGGGCTCTGAGGGCACATCAGGATCTGTTGCAGTATGCTCCTGATCTGGTACTGTTTGAATTCTCTATCAACGATTCGGAGAATGAATATCCGGAAGCGGGGGCTGAAGGGCTTTTGCGGCAGATATTGAATGCGGATCATCCGCCTACCGTTATTATGCTCGCGATGATGAACGCCTGGGGAAAGAATGTGCAGGAGTACCATTTGCCGCTGGCTCAACATTATGACATTCCGTTTGTGAGTTTTCGCCATTTGCTGGAGCCCATGCTGAACGACAGCATACTTCAACCCGGACAGGTCCTGGCGGATGCCGTCCATCCCAACAATAAAGGGCATCAGCTGGCTTCACGATTGGTGAACCTGGTGCTTGAAAAAGCTCGTGCACGAATGGATTCGGACGAACCTGGTAAGGCTGAAATGCCTGCCCCCTTGCACAGCGACCAGTTTGAGCATGTTTCGTTTGTCAGGGCCCCGGACATGGTTTTTGAGTCGAATGATGGGTGGTCCCTGACCGAACATGCAGCAACCAAGGACCACCACTGGCGCCTGCATGGGAAACGACTCATTGAAAAAGTCTGGAATGCCCGGAAGAAGGGAAGCAAGCTGACTTTCGGGTATACCGGGACCTTTTTTGCATTGACCCATTACCTGTATCCGGCGGGGAAGTCAACCGGAAGGATCCGGGTGACCATTGACGGAGGAAAATGTACCACCATCAACGGAACCGGTGAACAGACCTGGGGGGGATATCAAAAAACCACCATTATGGGGGAAAAACTCCCCGCGGGTGATCACCGGGTAACCATTGAATTCCTGAAAGATGAAGATAGCATGGATGCCGGGAATGGATTTGATATCGTTGCACTGGGATATGGAAATCAATGAAACGGATCTGTAAACCGTTCCCAACGCTAAAGACAAAAATTTTTAACCGATGAGAAATCTTTTAGTTGACATGGATGGCGTGCTGCTCGATATTTATCACCAGTTTCTGAAATTTGAGGAACGGGAAACCGGCAGCCGGCAAGGGAGTGAGGCATTGAAGGGGAAGCTTGAACTTGAGGCATTTCCGGATGGGGTCCGGTATTTGAATACCCCCGGTTTCTTCAGGGAGGCGCCCCCCATGGAGGGAAGTGTCAGTGGATTGAAAATGTTGGACAACAAATACCATGTGCTGGTAGTCTCTTTGGCAACCGAGTATCCGGGGACGATCCCCGAAAAAATCGAATGGCTGAATAGAAATTTTCCGTTTCTTTCCTGGAAACAAATGGTTTTCTGTGGTGATAAAAGCATGATCAGGGGCGATATTCTGGTGGATGATCATGCCAAAAACCTGGACCACTTTGACGGGGAACGGATTTTGTATACCCAGCCGCATAATATCAATTATACCCCCCGGAGAGGCCAAAGGGTGAATTGCTGGGATGAACTGGTATCCCTGCTTTAAAGGGCAACCCCGTGTCCGGATGCTGCCGGGCGGGTGGGGTTGCACCGGGGCAAACAAACCGCAACAGTGATTCATAAAAATAAAATTCATAAAAAATATATTCTGTGGCATCAGCGAAAATAAAATTCAGGGAGAAGGTGGGTTATGGACTGGGCGACTTTGCCTCATCCATGTTTTGGAAAATATTTTCCATGTTTTTAATGATTTTTTATACCGATGTTTTCGGGCTTTCGGCGGCATCGGTAGGGACAATGTTTCTGGTCACCCGGCTATGGGACGGGATCAATGATCCCCTGATGGGGATTATTTCGGACCGCACCAACACCTCCAAAGGGAAGTTCAGGCCCTTTTTGCTTTGGCTGGCCATCCCCTTTGCCCTGGTGGGGGTGCTTACATTTACCACGCCGGACCTGGGACCTTCAGGGAAACTGATCTATGCCTATTTAACGTATACCCTTATGATGATGGTCTACACGGCTGTCAATGTTCCCTACTCCTCCCTCATGGGCGTGATGACTGAAAATCCGGCTGAACGTACCTCCCTGGCTTCCTTTCGTTTTATCGGTGCCTTCAGTGGCGGGGTGTTTTTAACCTCCACCATTCCCTACCTGCTTGATTTTTTCCGGAACCTGAATTTTAGTGACGCCAAAAGTTACCAGTTTTCTGTGGCGGTTTATGGATTGGCAGCCGCCTTTCTTTTTGTCATCACTTTTCTCTGGACCAAAGAGCGTATCAAACCCCAGCGGAGCCGGAACCGGGTAAAGCATGACCTGAAAGACCTGCTGAAGAACCACCAGTGGTTTATCCTGCTGGGTGCGGGAATTTCGGTGCTGATCTTTAATTCCCTGCGCGATGGATCCATCATGTATTATTTTAAGTATTTTGTGAAGGATCAGCCCGTTCCCCTGATCGGCACGGTAGCCTGGGATAAACTGGCCGGGGCGTATATGACGGTATGGTTAATCAGCAACCTGCTGGGCGTATTGTTTGCCAAACCACTCTCTGTCAGGTGGGGAAAGAAAAACACCTTCATGCTGGCCATGGGGTTGTGTGCGTTGTTCAGTGCCCTTCTTTATGCCCTGCAACCGGATCATTTGTTATGGATCTTCTTGCTGGATGTTTTGGTTGGCATTCCTGCCGGCCTGGTTCTTCCCCTGATCTGGTCGATGTACGCGGATATCGCTGACTTTTCGGAGTATAAGAGTGGAAGAAGGGCCACCGGTTTGATCTTCTCCTCTTCCTCGATGTCGCAAAAGATGGGATGGACCCTGGGAGGTGCAATCACGGGCTGGATTCTGGCAGCTTACGGGTTTGAAGCGAATGTGGAACAGACCGAACTGTCGGTGAGGGGAATCAGGTTGTTGATCAGTTTCTATCCGGCGGCCGGAGCCCTATTGTCCATTGGATTTTTATTAGCTTATAAATTGAGCGATAAATACATGCAGCATATTACCGGAGAACTTGCCAAACGGAGGGAATTCAGCTAAACAAAAATTGGTCCGGTTTTGGAATCCGGACTTGCAGCAGCTTCGGACCCGGGGGCAAATCCCCTCCGGCAAATGGGGCAAATCCCCTCCGGGAATGGGACAAATTCCCACCAGGAATGGGACTGATTCCCTCCGGCAATGGCTGCAAACCGGGGCCGGCGGGTAATGAAAATCCGGTCGGGCGAAAAAAATATTTTCTGATCAAAAACAGGAACGGATAATCCATTACCTTTGCAGCGCAAATAAAAAACGTATCCAATGGCCTTAAAATGCGGAATTGTGGGATTGCCCAATGTGGGAAAATCCACGCTTTTCAATTGTTTGTCCAGTGCCCGGGCCCAATCGGCCAATTTCCCCTTTTGTACCATTGAACCCAATATGGGGGTCATAACGGTCCCCGACGACCGGTTGATCAAACTTTCGGAGATCGACCAGCCCAAAAAGGTGGTACCCACCACGGTGGAGATCCTGGATATCGCCGGACTTGTGAAGGGGGCCAGTAAAGGGGAAGGACTGGGCAACCAGTTTCTGGCCAATATTCGCGAAACCGATGCCATCATCCATGTTTTGCGCTGTTTTGAGAATGAAAATATTTCGCATGTGGATGGCTCCATCGATCCGGTGCGCGATAAGGAGGTCATCGATACCGAACTGCAGCTGAAAGACCTGGAAACCGTTGAAAACCGGCTGGAGAAGTATGAAAAGCAGGCAAAACACGGGAATGATCCCCACGCTAAAAAGATGGTCGACCTGGCCGTCCGTTATAAGCAATGGCTGGAACAGGGAAAGCCGGCGCGTACGCTGGCATTGAATTCCGAAGAGGCAAAGATCGCGAAAGAGTTTTTCCTGCTGACCAACAAACCGGTGTTGTATGCCTGCAATGTGGATGAGGGATCGGCCCGGGAAGGGAATCATTTTGTGGAAGCGCTGAAAGCGGCCATTAAGGATGAAGATGCGGAGTTGCTGGTGATTGCCGCTGCCATTGAGGCGGATATTGCCGAGCTGGAGACTTACGAAGAAAAGCAGCTGTTTCTGGAGGAGCTGGGACTGGATGAACCGGGCGTTAATAAGCTCATTCATTCCGCTTACCGGCTGCTCAACCTGCAGACCTTCTTTACGACCGGTCCGGATGAAAGCCGGGCATGGACCTTCACCAAAGGTACCCGGGCGCCGCAGGCGGCGGGCATTATTCATTCCGACTTTGAACGGGGATTTATCCGGGCGGAGGTGATCCGTTATGAAGACTATGTCCGGCTGGGCTCTGAGCATGCCTGCAGGGATGCCGGGAAAATAGCCGTCGAAGGGAAGGATTATGTGGTGAAGGATGGGGATATCATGCACTTCCGGTTCCATGTTTAATGGAAGCCGGTCATCAAAAAAGGCCGGTCCCTGAACGGGGGGCCGGCCTTTTTTCAACGGCGCGGAAACAACCTCTTAACGCTGTTGCTGCTGGGCGTCGCTCATGTCTTTCACGATGCCGTTTTTGTCTACTTTAATCTGCACATCTTTGGAGATCTCCAGAATCACGGTGGACTCCTTTACTTCGATAATCCTTCCGTAAATGCCGCCGGTGGTAACCACCCGGTCATTTTTCGAAAGGTTCTCCCTGAATTTCCGTACCTCTTTCTGGCGCTTCATTTGCGGGCGGATCATAAAGAAGTAAAAAACAACGATGATCAGCAGCAAGGGTAAAAAACTCATCAGCGGATTGGCATCTTCGCCTTGTGGTTGTCCCATTAAAATAATGTTCATCATCATATCAAACGTTTTTGTAATTAATATTCAATAAATAAATTTCCCGACAAAAATAGACAAATGTTTTGGTTTTATTGCAAAATGTTATTCGTTTCCCTTTGCTTCCCCAATAAGTCCCCGCCCGGTTTTTACGATTTTTTCCGATTTCTTCAGGTCTTTGAGCGTTTTATCCAGGATTCCGTTGATGAAATTCCGGCTTTTTTCGGTACTGTAAAATTTTGAAAGTTCAATATACTCATTCATTGTAACTTTTGTAGGTATAGAGGGGAAGTACAAAAATTCGGTGATGGCAAGCTGCATGATCAGAATATCCATAAAGGCTATGCGCTCCAGATCCCAGTTCCGGGAGTGCTCTTTGATCAGTAACCGTATTCCATCGTGATTGATGATGGCTTTGCGGAGAAGCTCCCGGGCAAAGTTGCGGTCGTCCTCATCTTTGAACAGGGGCATCAACGGCTGGCCGGTGCCCGATTGGGGATGAAATTTCCGCAGGGTTTTCGCTATCATGGCGACCACAAATTCCATGTCATCGTTCCAGTAAATGCTCTTCTCCTCCAGCACATCGTACAGGTCTTCAGTAAGCAAAAGAATTTTGTTGAATATTTTTTCGATGAATTTCTTGTCCTCAGTATATGAAGGGGCCTCCCCGGTCATGTATTCCTCGTAGAAATCCGATTCGATCAGAAAATGGTACAACTCCCTGATCAGCTCCGGATGATCGCTCCAGTTGAGATTTTTTTGCTGCAGAAACCGGTTCAGCTGGTTGTTTTCCCTCAGTTGCTGAAGGAGCTGGTTGCTGATAAAACGGGTGTTGGGGTGAATGTCCTCGTCGGTGGGCTGGTGCTTCTTTCGCCGGATCTCAATTCTTTCTTCCGCGTAATCGGCAATTTCAATCACCAGTGCCAGTAGATAGTGATAAAGATCGTAGCTTTTCCCGATACAGAAAAAAAGCTCTTTCTCTGTGTTTGCCAGTGTCTTCCCGGAGGAGGCGTAATAAGCGTACAAAACCTGCAAGACTTTCGTACGAATGATCCTTCTGCTAATCATGTTTAAATGAACTTCCTGTTTTGTGAGGCAAAAATAGTACTTTTTAAAAAACTATACCGTTTTCTGCCGGTTTTTTGGGAAATGATGCTGAATGTTAAATGTTGTCAGGGAGGTTGGCTGTGGAAGGAGGTTCTGCAACCGGGGCAATTGTGTGCCGGAGCAAAGGTGCAGGGTATTAAAATTCACCGGTATGACTGGTATTTCCGGGATGGAAGTGGGGGAATGAGCCGGCATCTTTTCCGCCGGCTTTTGGCAGGGGCTTGGTTGGTGGGGATTGCTGGCTTTTGTTTTGCGCTTCCGTTCCGGGCAGCGGGGGACTGTCCGGTCTGCTGCCCGGGTTGTTGCCATTTGCGTCCGTTTCTTCCTCTTCTTCTTCTTCCCAGTCGAATTTTTCGCGGCGGAGGATGTATTTCCGGTAGAAGAAAGCCAGCACCACGCCGGATACGGCTCCCCACAAATGGCCTTCCCAGGACATTTTCGGGTCGATGGGGAGGATGCCCCAGACCATTCCCCCGTAAAGAAATACCACCACCACGGAGAGGGTGAGCAGCCGCAAATCGTTCCGGATGATCCCGCTCACAAAATGAAAGGCGGCCAAAGCATAGACGATCCCGCTGGCACCGATGTGCCATGCCGGGCGTCCCGCCAGCCATACCGTCAGTCCGGCCAGCAGGTACAGTTGAATGAAGATGCGGTAGGAAATGCGCCGGTAAAAATAGACGAGCGCTACTGAAAGGATAAAGAATGGAACCGAATTGGAGATCAGGTGGTTGAATCCGGAATGAATGAAAGGGGAGAGCACTATTCCGGGCAGCCCCTTCAAATGCAGGGGGTAAACCCCCAGGCGGACAAAACTCAGGCCGGTGACCTGCCCGGTAATTTCTACCATCCAGCAGACAGCCACGAAGAGGGCCGGGAAAAAGAGGCTGTGGAGGAATATCCGTTTCTCCAGCTCCGGGTCCTGTTTTCGTGGATTGCTTGGATAGTAGTTGAAAAGTTTCATGCTTCCCCTTTGTGTTTGTTCCCGGCCAGGACCGTTTTGATCAGTTCCGCAAATTCATAGATCTCTGTTTCGGTGGTGTCGAAGGAGGTCATCCAGCGGACTTCGGATGTCTCTTCGTTCCAGACATAAAAAGCGTAATATTTTTGAAGGGGTTGGATGATCGCGCGCGGGACGCGGGCAAATACCCCGTTCGCCTCCACGGGGTGGGTGATTTTAATTTCAGGGATCTTTGCCACTTCGCTTTCGAGCAGCTTTGCCATGTTATTGGCATGGGTCGCGGTCTCTTTCCACAGATCATTTTCGAAATAGGCCTGGAACTGGGCACCGGTAAACCGCATTTTGGAGAAAAGCTGCATGCTCTGTTTGCGGAGAAAGTGGGTGTTTTCTGCCAGGGCCGGATCAAAAATGAGCACCGCTTCGCCCATCATCATTCCGTTTTTGGTTCCCCCGAAGGAGAGGACATCCACGCCGCAGGCTCTGGTGAAATCCTTAAAATCGAGTCCCAGCGAGACGGCTGCATTGGCGATCCGGGCACCGTCCATGTGGAGCAGCATCTGGTGCTCGTGGGCTAGTTGGGCCAGCGCTTTTATCTCTTCCGGGGTGTAAACGGTCCCCAGCTCGGTAACCTGGGATATGGAGATAACCCGCGGTTGGGCGTGGTGTTCAAAGCCAAATCCTTTCAAATGGGGCCGGATCGCTTCGGGGGTGAGCTTGCCGTTGACCGGCTCCACGGGCAGGAGTTTGCAGCCGGTGAATTTTTCGGGAGCCCCGCATTCATCTTCTTCAATGTGCGCGGTGGATGCACAGATCACCGAATGAAAACTCCGGGTGATGGAGGAGAGTCCGAGAACATTGGCACCAGTGCCGTTGAAAACGAAAAACACCGCTGTTCCGGCTCCGAATTTTTCCCTGAACAGCTCAATGGCCTTTTGGGTGTAGGGGTCGTCCCCGTAACCTGTAACATGCCCCGGGTTAGCATCCTGAATAGCCCGGAGAATGGATGGATGTACTCCCGAATTGTTGTCGCTGGCAAATCCTTTTTCCATAATAAAAAATATTATAACGGTAATTTTTTCTATATAATTTTTAATTTTCCGATCAATTA
>JAGYMR010000219.1 GCA_018400515.1 Tangfeifania sp. | reverse complement strand
TTTTCGGGGGTTACTGTTATTTTAACAATGCCGCCACTGCAGCAGAATTCCTGCTGCCGGAAGGAACCGTCGCCATCGTTGATACCGATTACCACCACGGCAACGGAACCCAGGAATTCTTTCAGGATATTAAATCGGTCTTTACATCATCCCTCCATTGTGACCCTTCCGGCGAATATCCCTATTTCTGGGGGTATGCCACGGAAACAGGAAGGGGCCAGGCGGCCGGCACCAACTACAATGTTCCCCTCCCCAAAAATGCTTCCCTTAAACAATACATGGAAGCCGTTGACAGAATCGCAGGAAAGATACGGAAGTTCCATCCCCGTTTTCTTATCATTGCAGCGGGCTTTGATACGCACCGGGATGATCCCATCGGAGGATTTTCACTCCGGACAGAAGATTACAGGGAAATAGGAAAGGCATTCGGTGCATTGGGATTACCTACCCTCGTTTGCCAGGAAGGGGGGTATAACATCCATATCCTCGGCGATTGTGTGAAGAATTTCCTGCTGGGACTGATGGGAACAACCGCATAAGCGCGGGAAAACGTTTCAGGGAACAGCAAATGGGATGCAGCGCCCCGCTGCAATCCCCGCAGACCCCGGATAAAAGGATTTTCTGCCCGGCACCCTTTCAGTGTTTCTGAGTCCGGTCATCAATAACCACCAGCCGGTATTTATGCCCGTGCATCACCACCCGGTGCGCATCGATGTGCAGGTGCTTGGTCACGATCTCATTGTGAATGTAAAAATCACGGATCAATACCAATTCAGAAAGGTTGGTTCCCGAAAGCAACTCCCGCATTTGACAGATGTCACAAAAATTATCCGAATGCCCCCAGGGTTTTCCGCGGTGAACACATCCCATGATCTCACAAAACTCATGTCCCAGGATATCCCCCTTATCGCTCCGCGTTAGTCGCTGAAAGGCTTTATTGAAATATTTGACTTTGAAATCATGATCGGTCAGAAAAATGGCCTGCGGATGATGTTCAATGATTTGGTTGATCAGTCCGTTGGCCTCCTCCAGTTTTTCAAATTCGAGTCGCACGGCATTTAAATTTTAATGGGTTATCAACTATGGGTTCAAAAAGGTTCAACAAAGACAACAGCAATGGCCTCTTCCTGCGATACAATGTAATCATTTAAAATTAAATTATCAATCGAATATGTTTTAGAAGCTAAAAATAATCTGCTTCCGTGTTCAGCCAAACAGCTGCCTGATGAGGTCCTTTCTTCCCCAAGATTTCAGATCCTTCAGAATAGCCTTCCGGGATTCAGGTTTATACCAGAAAAAAAATTTCCGCTGGTCCTTTTTTTCCTGCTGACTGCGGGCGGTGAATACTTTTTCCATGGTATAGGGGTGAATGCCGGAGTAGTAGATGACCGTAGCCAGGGTCATGGGAGTTGGCGTAAAATCCTGCACCTGTTCGAGTTTAAAGTTCAGATCTTTTGTTTTGACGGCAAGGCCGGCCATATCTTCGGGTGTGCTTCCCGGGTGGCTTGAAATAAAATAGGGAATGAGTTGTTGGTTCAGGTGCCCCGCTTTATTGATGCGGGCAAAATCCTTCCAGAGTTTTTCAAACAGCCGGAAGGAGGGTTTTCGCATGATCCGGAGCACATTTCCGGAGGTGTGTTCGGGAGCCACTTTCAGCCTTCCCGAAACATGGTATTTCATCAGTTCGTGAAGGTATTCCCGGTTGATCCTGTCGGTTTTTTCATTCCCCGAAGGTTGTAAAAACAGGTCATAGCGGATACCACTGCCCACGAATGCCTTCTTCACCCCGGGAAAATTCCGGACCTTTTCATATAACTGAAGCAATGGCTGGTGACTGGTGTTCAGATTGCTGCATATGGAAGGGAAGATGCAGGAGGGCCTTTTACATTTCCGGCAAAGGGTTTCATCGATGCCCTTCATTTGATACATGTTGGCCGAAGGCCCGCCCAGGTCGGAGATGGTCCCTTTAAAACCGGGCATTCGGGTAATCTTTTCCACCTCATTCAAAATGGATTTTTCGGAACGGCTGGCGATGAATTTTCCCTGGTGGGCCGAAATGGTGCAAAAGGCACACCCGCCAAAACATCCCCGGTGCAGGTTCACCGAGTACCGGATCATCTCCCAGGCCGGAATGGGGGCTTTCCCATGGTATCGCGGATGCGGAAGCCGGGTGTAAGGCAGGTCATAAATGCGGTCGGTCGCCTCTTCTCCGGGGACCGGCCAAGGGGGGTTCACCACCACTTTCTGCCCGCCGGTCTTCTGAATCAGTTTCTCTGCATCCACCTTGTTGGATGCTTCTTCAATGTATTTGAAATTCCGTGCAAACTGCTTTTTATCCTCCAGGCAAGCTTCATGGGATGCAATTTCCAGTTCTTTCCACGATTTTTGGGTGGGATAATGCGCTCCCGGCGCCACCAAAAAAGCCGTCTGCGGAATATTGGTCAGCTTATTTACCGGAACCCCCTTTTTCAGCAGCCGGGCAAACGCCAAAACAGATTTTTCGCCCATCCCGTAAAACAGCAGGTCAGCTTTTGAATCCACCAGGATGGAGGGCATCAGCGCATCCGCCCAGTAATCATAATGGGTAAAACGGCGCATGGATGCTTCGATCCCGCCCACAACCAGGGGAGTCTCCGGATAAAGCCCTTTCAGGATGTGACAATAGGTAATGGTGGCCCGGTCGGGCCGCTGCCCCGGACGCCCTCCGGGAGTATATGCATCGTCCGAACGTTTCCGTTTCGCGGCGGTGTAATGATTAACCATGGAATCCATATTCCCGGCCGTAACGGCAAAAAAGAGGCGCGGAGGTCCCAGCTTCCTGAAGTCGCGCAGGTCATCCCGCCAGTTGGGCTGCGGAACCACCGCCACCTTAAGCCCCGCTGACTCCAGTACACGACCGATCACAGCAGCTCCAAAGGCAGGGTGATCAACATAGGCATCCCCCGTAAAAAGAATCACATCCGGTTGCTCCCATCCCCGCTGCCGGAGCTCTTTGGCGGAAACAGGCAGCCAGTCCCGCACATCCCGAAATTGTTTTGCCTTGTTCATAGGCCAAGATTAATAAATGATTTCCTATTTAGGGAAAAAATCCGGAAGTTTCTCGCTTTTTCAACCTCAAACCAATGCCCGGATGGCCGGAAAAAATCCTTACAGAAACCAAAAAAGCAGTCGCTCTGCGGCAAACAGGATCCTTTTAACAAAAAAATGAATATCAAAAAGAGAAAATGGAAAAACATGCTATTTTTGTACATTTGTGAAAAGGATCTTTATTTCCCGGCCTGAGCTAAAACAGACAAATGGAACTACTGAACTTTAAGGACATTTTCAAAACACCTCCCGCACTGGCTTATTTCGGCGGTGAATATTTCGCCAAATTCCTAATGTACCTTCTTCGCTTCAACAAGTTAAACAAAATCTACGAGCAGGTTGCCACCAAAGAGGGGATTGAATTCATCAATGAAATTATCGGGATCCTCGAATTTGAGATCGAATTTGATGAAAATGAATTAAAACGGATCCCGGCGCAAGGGCCGCTGATCATTGTTGGCAACCATCCATTGGGCGGCTTTGATGGCCTTCTGCTGATTAAATACCTGTCGAAGATCCGCCCGGATGTAAAGGTCATCGGGAACTTCCTCCTTCAAAAAGTGGATCCTGTTTCGGAATATTTCCTGAGCGACAATCCGTTTGAAAAAGCCGCCCAGGAAAAGGGGGAAACACAAAACAAGGGGATTATACAAGCCATACAGCACCTCCGTAACAACGGGGTCCTTTGTTTATTTCCGGCAGGCGACCTCAGCACCTACGACACCTTTGAAAAAACAACCGACCAGGTCTGGCAGTTTCCCATGGTCAAATTTATTAAGAAAGCCCGCGTACCGGTAATTCCGGTTCATTTCCAGGGGACCAACAGCCGGTTTTTCCACCTGATCGCCAAGATTCACCCCTCGCTCCGCCAGGTCCGCCTTCCCTCCGAATTGCTGAGCAAAAAGCATAAAACGATCAAAATCAGGGTCGGGAATCCGGTACCGGTGGAGGAGCAGGATAAATTCCGCGATACCTACCAGTTTGGCCGGTTTTTAAGGGCAAAAACTTACAGCATGGAATCCCCCCTCGAGGTGAAACGCTTTTTTAATTACAACCTGAAGCCCAGGCCAAAACCGGAAAAGATTGCCGCGCCTGTCGCCCCGGAAAAGATCCTTCAGGAGATCGAATCCATAAAAAAAGATTACACCCTTTTCAATTTAAAAAATTACACGGCATTTTGCGCCCCGTCAAAGGAGATCCCCAATACTTTAATTGAGATTGGCCGCCTGCGCGAGATCACCTTCCGGGATGTGGGTGAAGGCACCAACCGGAGCATCGACATTGATGAATTTGACCTGTATTACCACCAAATGTTCATCTGGGACGAAACGGAAAAACGGATCGTGGGCGCCTACCGGATCGGGAAGGGGAATGATATCCTCGAACAATACGGCAAACGCGGTTTCTATATCCACACCCTCTTCCGCATCAGCAGAAATTTCATTCCGGTACTGAAAGAGAGCCTCGAACTGGGCCGCTCATTTGTCATTAAAGAATACCAGCGAAAACCCATGCCCCTGTTTCTTTTGTGGAAGGGCATTTTATACTTTTTGCTGAAAAATCCCGAATACCGGTACCTCATCGGTCCGGCCAGCATCAGCAACAACTATTCAAAGATCTCCAAAGATCTGATCATCCGGTTCATCATGCGCAACCATCTGAACTGGAAAATGGCCCAACACGTAAAACCCCGCAAAAGCTATAAATTCAAAAGTGACAACCCCGACATCAACATCCTGATGAAAAATATGGATCATGATATCAACCGCCTGGATAAGACCATCCGTGACCTGGATGAGCTCAATGCGGGATTGCCTGTGCTGTTAAAAAAATACATCAAGCTGAACGCCAAGATCATTGCTTTTAATGTGGATCCGAAGTTCAACAACTGCCTCGACGGGCTTATCA
>JAGYMR010000218.1 GCA_018400515.1 Tangfeifania sp. | reverse complement strand
ACATCGTCATGGACACCGTCCGAATAGGTCAGGAATCCATCGGTATAAGAAGCCGTCTGGTGATGGATCCGGGCATAATGCCGCGGTTGCGGATTGACCGATTCCCTTCCGAGGGTCAGGGCAAACGACTGATCCCAGTTTTTTACCGGATATTGACAACGCACCGTATGGGTGATGTCGGCATACGACCGGTGCATATACTGCGGGGGCAAAAGCTCCCGCTCCAGATCGATGGGCGGACTGCCCGGACCGTGAACCACGCCGCGAAGCCACGCGGGCTTTTTCTCCTCCAGGTAATGGAAAAAGTATTCCACCTTTTCCCGGTTGAATCCCTGCAGGGAGATCCAAACACCGGCCTCCGGGTGGTACTGTTCAAGGATTCCTGCCAATGCCTCCAGGAAAGGCATCACATCCGACGGGTGGTTATGCCCGGGATCACCCCCCGGGAAAAAAACGCCGTTCAAACGCGGTACCTCCTTATAAAAGGCTGCATGCCTCTCCAGGGAATTCTTCCGCTTTTGGGCATCTTTTAAATCAAAAGAGGCGGGTGTCCAGATCCAGTAATCCGCATCGTATTTGTCGCAAATTCCACTCAGCCGAACGCCCATCTCCTGCGGGGACAATTTCATGTGCACGCTTTTCTCACTAAAAGGGATGTTCTCAAAACTGTTGGCTCCGAAAAGCACCTGCTCCCTGAAATGCTGGTCAAACTGCTCCACCGTCCAGGCATCCCAGGAGTTGGCGGTATGGCGGTATCCAAACTGGTGCCCCCGTATCGGATATTCCGGAGCGGAAGCCACGTCGATGCCCCGCGGCAGCATCAGCTTCCCCTGCTGCATCGTGGCCTCCCGCAACAATTTTCCGATGCCATAGTAGATCCCCCGGGTATCTGCCCCCAGAATCCAGACCACATCCCTTCCCTTCGCAGCGATATGAACCACCCGGTACCCCTCATTTTTTAATTCAGGGAGATCCCCTCCCCCGGCAGATGGAATCTTCTGGCCCTGCAACTGCTTATCCGTTGACAGCCCCACCGCAATCACGACCGGATGATCCCAGTCTTCCACAACATTCAACTTCAGCGAAGTCCTTTTCCCGATCTCTTCGGTCAATACTTCCAGCGCCGTAGCGCTCACGCCGGGATCCAGGGAAGAAGCAACCAGGATCCCGGCATCCGACAGGTCCAGGTCCGTTCCTTTTTTGTTCTTACAACCGGTGATCAAAACACCAGCAACAAAAACAAACAGCAGCCTTTTTAAAAATCGCATATTTTTTTATTTATGATTGATACCTTCCATGCCCCGGGAGAATCTCCGGTTACTGAATCCGCAAATTTTACCGTTCGGCTGGCAGGACAAATATTCCATGAGAAAATAAACCCGCTTCATTGACGAACCGGACGCGCTCTTTTAAAATCTTTCCGGTACTCCGAGGGAGTCTTCTTCATCACCTCCTTAAAATAATGGTTAAAATTGGCCAGGTTATTATAACCACATTCGTAACAAATGGGAGTAATGGGCTTATCGGTCTCGGCAAGCAACCGGGCAGCAATGCCGATACGCACACTTTTCACATATTCCATGAAGGTCTGGTTGGTTTTTTTCTTAAAATACCTGCAGAAAGAACTGGGTTCCATATAGACCAGCCTGGAGGCATCTTTCAGGTTGATGCCCTCCTGAATATTCTGAAAAACATATTCATATATCTTATCGATCTGTTCCCGCTCTTTGTCGTAATTGGTGGGCAGCGATGAGGGGAGGGCCAGAAACTCCCGGTCCTCAATCTTCAACAAAAGATTAAAAACTTTCAACAGTTCAATGAAACGCTCCAGTCCTCTCAGGTCGACCATGCGGCGAAGGGCGGCAGCCACCCTTTCCGTTTTGGGACCTCTGAACAAAATGCCGCTGCCGGCCATTTTCAACAGGTCGATCACCTCCTCCAGTTCAGGAATATTAAAAAATTCGGAACTGATGATGTTTTCAAAAAAGTGGGTAACAATGCATTCAGGGTCGCGGCCGTTATCTGTTTCCAGGACCTCCCAGCAGTGAGAGATGTTCGGTCCCAGAAGCACCAGATCACCCGGAATGTAATTGGAGATATTATTCCCGACAATTCTTCTCCCGGCTCCCGAGGAGATGAGGTTCAATTCAAAATTATTATGGGAGTGAATCTTATCCGAATGGGGATCCATTTTCAGGCGGCGGGTAATGAAAGAGTGCTTGTTCGGAACAAATATCTTTTCATATACGAACTCCATAATGGACATTTTTAAACCAATCATAACAAATATAGCAGAAATTTCCCGCTTTTTTGTTAATATTCAATGTAAATAATGCAAAACCTTTTTGGAAAGGGTTCCGGCCGGAAGATGACCGGGAGGGGAACATGCCCTTCCGGTTATGAAAAGCAGCGGGAAAAGGAGAATACGCTCTTCGGGTAAGAGGAATACCCCTCAATGCTCCACCGGAGCGCTGATAACCCCCAGGTAGCGGCCAGCCCAGTAGGGCAGCAGCCAGATGTCGCCGGCACTATACTCCGAACGGCCGTCACGGCCCCCGTCCAGTTCAAAGCGGTTCGCATTGTGCCTCCTGACCGGCAATTCATCCGGTGGCAGCACCGCTTCAATGGTTTGATTCCGGAAATTCTCCGGTACGTGACGGATATCTTTCCGGTGGCTGTTTTTTACCGTCCAGTCGGTCAAATCCAGGGGATATTCCTGCAAATACCAGACCGCCTCCTCAAAATCATAATTTTCATCTCCTGCCAGGGCGGTCATAATATTCCACAATCCCTCTTTTTCCGGTCGCTCGGTTTCCCAGTGGTCGAGGATCGCCTTTTTATACATGGCCTTTAACGAATCATTAAAGGCATACCGGTACAATCCCCAGTATCCGCAGTAATACATTTCATCGTCGGAATGGTTCCAGGAGTTTGAAAGCATTTTAGCCCAGTCGCCGGCATGCTCCGGAGCCCTCCCTATTTCACTCATCGGGCGCATGAGATTCTCAAGATAACCATGCTCATGGATGAGCTCAAAGGCCTTTTTACGGTATTTTTCTTTCCCGGTAAAATGGTAAGCCGTTTGAAGCATGGCCAGGATATTGGAACTGTAGAGTTTCCGGTCGCCTACCATGGGGGGTAATCCGTTCACATAGGCGGGATTCCATTTTCCCCAGAGGGTTGGATTGCCATCCCAGTCGATCAGGTAAAAATCGTTGTTTACCACGTGCCCCATCAGCGTATCGATCAGCATTACCGCCCTTTCCCGGATTTCCGGGACATCCACGAGTTCGGCGATGGTGCCGAATGCAAAAATATGCCCGATGGCCTCATCACTGCTGGTGGTCGATTTCCAGTCCCATTCAGGATCTTCTGCCCGTCGCCAGGCCTTATCGTGAAACTTGTAACCACGCCTTTGGAAAGAGCGGGAGGGAAACCCGGGAACCGGATTTACGGTATACAACCGTTCCATAGCATCCAGCGAGCTTTCAATATTTTCCAGTGCTTCGCCTGAATGGGTCACCGCATACCTGAACACCTCGCCGGCCAGATACATGGCCGTCCACAATCCGTCATTATCAGATGTCTGCAGGCTCCCCGAGGTAACATCCCCGCCGGTCATTCCCCCGACAGTGGAATTTAAACCATGGCGGATATGACGGCTGCGCACCTGCTTGTCAAAATACAGGGCTTTGTCATGCAGGGTCATCTCCTTCCGGCATACCTGTCCCAAACCTTTTTCAGTAAGGATCAAAACCGAATTTCCAGGGCCTTTGGCTATATCCATGATGTGATCGGAGGGAACCCAGCGTTTGGATGCGTAATACCGGAATGTCCCGTCATCTGCTAACATAAAAGCCCCCCTGGAGGAACCAAACCAGAGTTTTCCCCCGATGGACCGCAGGGCGGTAATTTCCGTCCAGGGCAACTCCCGGTGAATGGCTCCGGCTTCCCTTTTTTGGGCATCGAACTCAAAATAACCATTCCGGGTCCCGCAGATCAGCTGCTCCCCGGCCACTTCCATGCAGGTAATCCGGTCGTTCCGAAAAACGGGTTCCAGCTTTTTCAGTGAAGGGTTAAAAACAGCAATCCCCTGGCCGGTCAGTATCCAGAAGAGCTCATTCCGGCCGTCGTATTTTATGTCGCGCACACGGGTGCCGGATCTTCCTTCCCAAAGGTTTTTTGAATCTTTTACAAGATGTAGTTTCCGGCCATCGGATATTAAGAAGGAAAAATCCTTCCCGGCAGCAAAAAATTTTGCCCCCCGCAGCGAATGCCGGCAGTACAACTTCCCGGCACGTCCATTGCTGAAAACGGCCTTGTCATCAAGGTAAACGAACTGCTCCTGAAGAACCTCCAGGTCTTTAACCGCTTTATCCGATAAAGGGAGGTACTGCCGGTCATCCACGAGGGTCCCCGGGAAGAGATGCCCCCCTGCCCGGGGACGCAGCAATCCGCCGGATGCCAGCACCTGAATGTAGCCATTCCGGTCGGATGCTGCTGTTTTTAGTTCAATTGTTTCATCATCAAAAGGGTATTGAATGCTGTATTCCTGGATATAGGGCTTATCGGTCCAATAGGGATCCGAACGCTGCGCCGGGGATTCACTGTTGCTCCCAAGCAAGCACACCAGCGCCAGGAATACTGTCAGGTTAAAGGATGCTTTTTTTTTCATACTATTAAAATTACTCATTTTCAAAGGTATAGTTTGGAACTCGCATGTACTTAAATTATCCTCTTGGGTGGAAATATTTTACATGCCCGCTTCATAAAATTTCTTTGTTCCGCTCCCGCTGCAAAAAAGGGGAGATGATCTCCTTCGATTTCAAAAGCAGGAAGCGCATAGGTTTCTTTCTGCAGATTTTTTGATTGAAATTTACGAAAAATTACCCTCATTTAAAAAATCCCTCTACCTGAAAGCACATTAAAAGGGAAAAATTGCAGGTCAGCTACCAGTACCCCCATTTTTTTCAGTATAACTGCCTTTTTTGTGGTA
>JAGYMR010000217.1 GCA_018400515.1 Tangfeifania sp. | reverse complement strand
TTTCTAACATCCTTTTTTCATAGGGCCCATGGAACTCGCTTGTATTTTTATTCATCACCTTTTGTGATCTCCTGAACATGCTCGTTTCATTTGAAAAATGTTTTGATAAATGCATCGCCTTTCAAAAGACCGAATTTCCCCTTCCGGGTACTGAATTCATCGTATACCTCCACCGGATCAGGGGTTGTTCCGGGTTTATAGATCAAAAAGGGTACCGGCTCCCGGGTATGCGTTTTCAGGGCACAGGGTGTCGGGTGATCCGGCAGGACGGCGATGGCCACGTCCTCATCCATTTTCTGTGTCTCCTCTAGAATCGTTTTCACCACCCGGTCATTGAGGTATTCGATCGTTTTGGTTTTCAGCTCAACATCCCCTTCGTGTCCGGCTTCGTCGCTCGCTTCAATGTGGAGATAAACAAAATCTTTCTCCCGGAGCGCCTCGATGGCAGCCCGGGCTTTCCCCTCGTAATTGGTGTCATACAAACCGGTGGCGCCTTCTACCCTGATCACCTCCATACCGGCATAAACCCCGATCCCCTGGATTAAGTCCACGGCTGAAATGACGGCTGACCGTTTAATCCCGAACATTGCTTCCAGCGTGGGCATGGCCGGTTTAAACCCGGGCGACCAGGGCCAGATGCTGGTGGCGGGGTCTTTTCCCTCCTCCCGCCGCCGGACATTTACGGGATGGCGGTCAAGCAGTTCCTGCGATTTCAGGATCAACCGATTGAGACGCTCCGCATCCGGAGCTGCTTCCGGTCTCCGCGGGCGCACCAGAACGTCCCTGAAAGGGGCTCCCGGAACATCGTGGGGAGGGGTGCATTCAATCTCCCGGCCGGCACCTTTCAAAACCAGCAAATGCCGGTAGGAAACCCCGGGATAAAACTTCAGGCTTTCACTTCCCAGTTTTTCATTGAGGTGCTGAATGAGTACCGAAGCTTCTCCGGTGGATATATGTCCTGCCGAATGGTTCTTAATGGTTCCGTTTTCGACACAGATAAGGTTGCAACGCATCGCCAGGTCACCGGGCTGAAGCTCCACGCCCATGCTGGCGGCTTCGAGCACGCCCCGTCCCTGAAAAACCTTCTCGACATCGTATCCCAGTACAGCCATGTTGGCAATTTCGCTCCCTGGGTGCATGGTACCTGGAACCGTTACCAAACGGCCTGTCTGCCCGTTTTTTGCCAGCCAGTCGATGTGCGGTTTGCGGGCCATCTGCAGCGGGGTTTTTCCCCCGTAACCAGCCAGCGGCTCATCTGCCATTCCGTCTCCAAGAATAATAATGTGCTTCATGTTACATGGCCTTTTAACAGATTATAGAAATTCAGATACTTGACACTTTGATCAGGTCGGCAAAAACCCCGGCAGCGGTGACCGAAGCGCCGGCACCGTATCCTTTGATCAGCATGGGAAATTCGTTGTACCTTTCCGTGGTGTACATCACCAGGTTGTTGCTGCCTTCCAGATCGTAAAAGGGGTGCCTGGAATCAACTTCCTGCAGCCCGATTTGTGCTTTCCCTTCCTCATAGCGGGCCACAAACCGCCACTTCCTGTGGTTCTCCTCCAGTTTTTTCCGTTTCTCCTCAAAGGTTGTGTCCAGTTGTATAATGTTTTTCCAAAAATCATCCAGCGACCCTTCAAAAAAGGAATCAGGAATAAACCGGTTGATGGTAATATCCTCCATCTCAAGTGGATATCCGGCTTCGCGGGCAAGAATCAGAATTTTCCGGGCTACATCCACCCCGCTTAAATCCACCCGCGGATCAGGTTCCGAAAACCCCTTTTCCTTTGCCTGCAGGATGGTCTGACTAAGGGGAAGCTCGGCCGATATCTCATTAAAAATAAAATTCAGGGTGCCGGACAAAACCGCCTCAATCTTCAGGATGCGGTCGCCTGAATAGATGAGGTCATTCAGGGTGTTAATAATGGGCAGTCCGGCTCCCACGTTGGTTTCAAACAAAAACTTAACGCCCTTCTGCTTCGCCAGGTCCTTCAACCCGGAATAATTCTCAAACGAAGAGGAGGCAGCCACTTTATTGGCGGTAACAATGGAAACATTCGAACGGAGTACATCCCTGTAAAGCTGGGCAACCTCATCCGATGCCGTACAGTCAACGAAAACAGAGTTGTAAATATTCATTTCCCTCATCTCCTCCAGAAACCCCTGCAGGGTTGACTTTTTGCCCTGTTTTTCAAGGGCATCCCTGACAGAAGCAATGCCAAGCCCATCACGACGGAAAAGCATTTTTTTAGAATTGGCCACACCGGTCAGTTTAACTTTCAGATGCTTCTCCTTCAGCAGTTTTTCCTGCTGTTTCAGCAATTGCTCCAGCAAACTGCCGCCAACGGTTCCAATGCCCATCAGGAAAACATTCAGCTCCACATTTTCCGATAGGAAGAAGGATTCGTGTACCACATTCAGATTTTTTCGCAGTTCAGAGGTTTTCACCACCCAGGAGATATTTAACTCCGAGGCCCCCTGCGCAATGGCAATCACATTGATCCCGTTCTTTCCGATGGTGGAAAACAGTTTCCCTGCAATGCCCGGGGTGTGTTTCATATTTTCCCCAACAATGGCAACAATGGAAAGACCGCTTTCCACAGAAAGCCTGCTTACCTGTCCCCGTGCGATCTCTTTTTCAAACTCGGCGTGGATTGAGTTTTCGGCAAGCTCAACAACCGCCTCATCAATGGCCACACTGATGGAATTCTCAGAAGAAGCCTGGGAAATCAGGATGACGTTCACTCCTACCTGGGCCAGGGCTGTGAACAGCCGCATCGAAATACCTGTTACACCGACCATCCCGATTCCCTGAAGGGTGAGCAGTGAAATTCCGGATATCGAGGATATTCCTTTGATGGGCCGGTCCTTGCGGCTGGCCGCACTGCTTAAAATACGGGTACCCTCATTCGCGGGCTGAAAAGTATTTTTTATCTGAATGGGGATGCCTTTCTGGTAGACAGGCAAAATGGTCGGGGGATAGACCACTTTGGCCCCGAAATGGGAAAGCTCCATCGCCTCCGCATAGGTCAGCTCGGGAATGGTATAGGCTTTACTGATAACACGGGGATCAGCCGTCATGAACCCGTCCACATCGGTCCATATCTCCAGCGAATCAGCCTCCAGGGCCGCAGCTATTATGGCAGCAGTATAATCGGAGCCGCCGCGCCCCAGGGTGGTAAATTCGTTTTGATCATTTTTGGCAATGAATCCCGGAACCACAACAACACCCTTTAAATGGCTGAATTTTCCCTGAATCAATCGGTTGGTGGTTTTAAAATCAACCGATGCCCTTCCAAACTGGCTGTCGGTGCGAATGAATTCTGCGGCATCTTCCCGGAGTGCTCCCGGGATAAACCCGGCGATGATGTGGGAGGAGATCTTTTCTCCAATACCGGCAATCCGGTCCAGCGTTTTAGGTGTTAACTCTCCTACCAGCGTGATTCCGGTCAGGATCTGCTCCAGTTCCTCAAAAAGTTCATCCAGGATGTATTCCACCGGGCCGGCCCCTTTAAAAAGATCGGCAATGAGCGCAGCATGCCGGTTTTTGATCGTTTTCAGATCATGGTGAAAATCCTCCTCCCCTCCCGAGGCAATCCGCGCAGCATGCAAAATAAGATCGGTAATGCCCTCCAGTGCGGAAACAACCACCACGACATCCTCCTGTTGCTCCAGGACAATGGATCTTACCTTTTGCAGATTTTCGGCTGAACTCACTGAAGTGCCGCCAAATTTTAAAACTCTCATTTTATGACTCTTTTTTGAATTTGCTTATTTAATATGTCCGAACGCCAGGAACCGCATTGCGCTCCCAAAAAACTTTTTTAAATACCGCTTTTTGTATAAAATTTGTTGCAAAAATGTCAATGTCCGTTTCCTTAAGAAGGGATCGCTGCTTAAAAAAACTGGATGAATCGACAGGAGCGGTTCATCCAGCAAACACTTCCATTGTCCATTAAATTATTTTTCATCACTGCTCCCCGTAATCGCTGCGAGGATCTTTGTCTCCAGCTCCTGAGCAAGTTCGGGATTATCCAGGATCAGGTTCCGGACGGTTTCCCGCCCCTGACCGAGTTTGGTGTCCCCGTAGCTGAACCAGGAACCACTCTTTTTGATGATCTTGAATTGTACCCCCAGATCGATGATCTCGCCGGATTTGGAAATCCCTTCGCCGTAAAGAATATCGAATTCAGCTTTCCGGAAGGGAGGTGCCACTTTATTTTTCACCACCTTTACACGCGCATTAATCCCCATCACTTCATCCCCGTCTTTTATCTGTCCAATGCGCCGTATATCCAACCGGACCGAAGAGTAAAACTTCAGGGCATTCCCCCCGGTGGTGGTTTCCGGATTGCCAAACATGACGCCGATCTTCTCCCGCAACTGGTTGATGAAAATACAGCAGGTTTTGGTTTTACTGATATTCCCGGTCAGTTTTCGCAAAGCCTGGGACATTAACCGTGCCTGCAGCCCCATCTTCGAATCCCCCATTTCTCCCTCGAGTTCAGCTTTTGGTGTCAGGGCAGCCACGGAATCGATCACAATAATGTCTATCGCTCCCGACCGCACCAGGTTATCCACAATCTCCAGGGCCTGTTCCCCGTTATCGGGCTGGGAAATAAGCAGTTCTTCAGTGTCAACCCCCAGTTTTTTGGCATAATAGGGATCAAATGCATGCTCAGCATCCACAATGGCTGCGATACCTCCGGCTTTTTGCGCCTCAGCAATGGCATGGATCGCCAGGGTTGTCTTTCCGGAGGACTCAGGTCCGAAGATCTCCACTACCCTGCCCTTGGGGTATCCGCCAACCCCCAGAGCCACATCCAGAGCGATCGACCCGGATTGAATGGCCGGAAGATTTTCAACAGCACGATCGCCCATCCGCATGATCGATCCCTTTCCATAACTCTTTTCAATTTTGTCCATGGTAAGCTGAAGGGCTTTCAGCTTCTCTTTGTTCATCTGATTCTTTTCTTCTTTTGTCATGTTCAGCGCGGGTTAAATTTGTAAATCTTTC
>JAGYMR010000216.1 GCA_018400515.1 Tangfeifania sp. | reverse complement strand
GGAACTCACTCATGGGGTGTGCCAGGAACCGGCGCCACATCAGCTGGTTCATGATTTTGAAGTAGTTCGTATTTTCCTGTTCAAACCGTTGAGTGGCTTTTTTTTCAGCATTGAAGGCCTTGATGATCCGCAGGCCCGAAAGGTCTTCCTCTACAATGGAGAGAAGTTCGCCCATTTTGTGCTGTCCTTTGCGGCTCTCTTTCTTCAGGCTTTTGCCGATCCTACCGATGATGAAACCGGCAATGGGGAACATGACGAAGACGAACAGGGTCAGGCTCCAGCTCATATAGACCATGACCGCTACAGAGACAATAATGAGGATGGGATTTTTGATCATCATATCCAGCGAGTTCATCACCGAGTTTTCCACTTCGGTAACGTCGCCGGTCATCCGTGCCATGATATCCCCCTTCCGCTCTTCGGAGAAGAAGCCCAGCGGCAGTCTCAGGATCTTCCGGTAAATGGTGGAACGGATATCCCGGACCACCCCGTTACGGATAAGGACCACCATGAAGTTGGCCAGGTAGTAGAACCCCACCTTCATCAGTACGGTGAAAATAATGAAAAGGCCGATAAAAATGAGGGCATGCTCATGGCTGTACCGGAGAATGACCTGGCTGATAAGGTAGTTGGCGTATTCGGTGGCCGATGAAATGCGGAGGGTTAATTCCGGTTTCGCGGTCACCAGCTCCTGGGTGCCGAACAGTATCTGAAGCGAAGGGATCAGCAGCAAAAATGAAAAGGCCCCGAAGATTGCACTCAGGAAGTTAAACAAGATGTTCCAGGCAAGCTGCCACTTGTAGGGTGGAATGAACCGGCGCAAGAGTTGTAGAAAATCCTTCATCGATCGAAATTAAAATATTCCTGTGTAGTTTTGCGGGGTGATTTTTTTCAGTTCCTCTTTCAGGAAGTTATCAATTTCCAGTCCGTCGATAAACCGGTGGATGGCCTTTTTATCGGCGACTTCATTTTTGCGGGTTAGCTCTTTCAGGGCCTCATAAGGGCTGGGGAAGAATTCCCGCCGCAGGATGGTCTGGATGGCTTCTGCCACCACGGCCCAGTTATCTTCAAGGTCTTTCTGAATGGCCGCTTCGTTAAGCAGCAGTTTGTTCAACCCTTTGATGGTTGATTTTAAAGCAATAAGGGTATGCCCGAAAGGGACGCCAATGAAGCGGGTAACCGTCGAATCTGTAAGATCGCGCTGCAACCGCGATACCGGTAGTTTGGAGGCGAGTTGTTCAAACCCCCCATTGGCAATTCCGATATTTCCTTCCGAGTTTTCAAAGTCAATGGGATTCACTTTATGGGGCATGGTGGAAGAGCCCACTTCGCCTTTCCGGATCTTTTGTTTAAAATAGTTGGCAGCGATGTAACTCCAGAGATCCCGGTTGAGGTCGAGCACGATGTTGTTAATGCGTTTCAGGGCATCAAAGATGGCTCCGTAGTTGTCATAGTGTGCAATTTGCGTGGTGTACCGGGAACGTTCCAGTCCCAGTTTCTCCCGGCAAAACCTGTCGGCAAATTGTTGCCAGTCGATTTCCGGGTAAGCCGCATGATGGGCGTTGAAGTTGCCGGTGGCACCGCCGAATTTGGCATAACAGGGAAGGCGGCGCAGCTGGTCCTGCTGGACCCGGATCCGTTCGATAAAGACCCGGAGCTCTTTTCCCAGTTTGGTAGGTGACGCAGGCTGTCCGTGGGTTTTCGCAAGCATGGGTACTGCTTCCCAATCCCCGGCCAGCGCTTCCAGCTTTTCCGTTAATGCATTCAGCAGCGGATAATACTCCTTGTCCAGCGCATCGTGGATCGAGCGGGGCAGCGCCGTGTTGTTGGCATCCTGTGAGGTAAGGCCGAAGTGAATGAATTCCTTGTAGCGCTCCAGATTCATTCCGTCAAATTTCTCTTTGATGAAATATTCCACGGCCTTCACATCATGGTTGGTAATGCTTTCAATTTCTTTGACACGGGCGGCATCTTCCACCGAAAACTGCTGGTGGATTGATCGCAGGGCTCCGCTTTGTTCCTGCGGAATGTCCGCCAGTTGAGGCAGGGGAAGCTCGCAAAGGGCAATAAAGTATTCAATTTCAACGAATACCCGGTACTTAATCAGGGCAAATTCGCTGAAATAATTCCCGAGGTTTTCCACTTTGTTGCGGTACCTGCCGTCGACGGGGGAAATGGCTGTTAATGCATTAAGTTCCATTATTTTGTCTTTTAAGCCCTGCAAAGGTAGTAAAATCGCCTGATTTCAATTTTTTGGCGGCGTGATATTTTTCAAGTGTTCTGAACATTATTATTTCTATCTTCGGAGCGGAAAAATTTTTTTCCCGGATTGAAAAACCTTATGGATAAAAAAGGTGTTTAAAAAGTGTGAAGCGTATCAAGATGGAAAAAAACCGTGTATCGATCGTGTCTTATCTGAACAGCAAACCTTTTTTGTATGGGTTGCAGCATTCGCCGCTCAGCAGGGAATTGGAACTTCGTGTGGATATTCCCTCGAAGGTGGCATCCAAGCTGGTTTTCAATCAGGCGGATGTTGGATTGATCCCGGTGGGGGCGCTCCCTGATCTGGAATATTACCGGATCATTGGCGATTATTGTATTGGAGCTGTGGGGAATGTGCGTACCGTGGTGCTGGTTTCAGAAGTTCCCCTGGACCAGGTGGAGACCGTTTTGCTGGATTACCAATCGAGAACTTCTGTTTTGCTCGCCAAAGTCTTAGCCCGTTTTTTCTGGAAGCAGGATTTTCACTGGAAAAAAACCTGTGCCGGATTTGAAAACCGGTCTGTTGGCGGAACCACTGCCGGAGTTGTTATTGGCGACCGGGTATTTCAGGTGGAATCCAGGTACACCTATACCCTTGATCTCAGTGAGGAGTGGGTTCGTTTTACAGGTTTGCCCTTTGTCTTTGCCGTCTGGGCTGCTAATAAAAACGTTTCAAAGCATTTCGAGGAAGAATTTAACCGGGCCCTTGCCCATGGCATTGAAAATATCTCCGAAATTGCGTATCTTGAACGTGCGAATTACCCGGAGGTGGATATAAAGGACTACTTTTCGCGCAACCTCAGTTTTCGGTTGGACGGACGGAAAAAAGCGGGGATGCGAAAATTTCTGGACCTGGCATCAAGACTTGAATCGGTTGAAACGGTATAAAAATGGATGGTGTATTTTTTTTCAGTGTGAAACACCCGGACAAAGCAGTCCGGGAGAAAAGAGGGGAAGTCTCCTCCTGCCGGCGAAAAGATTCAGCAGCCTGCCGGCAGGATATCGGCCGGTGCAATGGCATTCCGGCAGCTTGTAGCCGTGAGGATCGTCTTGAAAGGCGCTTCAGAGGCGCTCTGTTGATCCTTTTTTTGTTTGTGTTTTCTTTCCTTCAGGCACAGGAGAAGGATAAAAAGCTGGTATACAAGCTCAATATGAAACGGGAGATCGGGCCGGCACTCTGGCGTCAGACCCAGCAGGCTTTTCGTGCTGCGGATACTCTCGGGGCCGATCTGTTTCTGATCCATATGAATACTTATGGAGGTACCGTGCTGGATGCCGATTCCATCCGCACAAAGATCCTGCAAAGTCCGATTCCGGTGTATGTGTTTATTGATAATAATGCAGCATCCGCCGGAGCCCTTATTGCCATTGCCTGTGACAGCATTTACATGCGGCCGGGAGGCAACATGGGCGCTGCCACGGTGGTGAATCAGACAGGACAGGCGATGCCCGACAAGTACCAGAGTTATATGCGCTCCACCATGCGGGCGACCGCCGAATCGCACGGAAAGGATACCCTGGTCGTTGGAAGGGATACCATCTACCAGTGGCACCGCGACCCGAAAATTGCTGAAGCCATGGTGGATCCTTCCGTATTTATTGAAGGCGTTTCGGATACGGGTAAAGTGCTGACTTTTACGCCGGCCGAAGCCATGGAGCATGGATTTTGTGAAGGAACGGCCAAAGATGTTCCCGAGGTCCTCCAAAAAGTGGGGGTGGACGAATACGAACTCATTGAGTATGAACCGTCATTCATTGAGCGGATCATTGGTTTTCTGGTCAACCCCTTCATCTCCGGCCTTCTGATTATGGGAATCATTGGCGGAATCTATTTTGAAATGCAGTCGCCCGGGATCGGATTTCCACTCGGCGTGGCGATCCTTGCTGCCCTGATGTATTTTGCCCCGCTCTACCTGGAAGGACTTGCAGAAAACTGGGAGATCCTCGTTTTTGTTGCAGGAATGATCCTGATCGCTATTGAAATCTTTGTAATTCCGGGATTCGGTGTTGCCGGGATCCTGGGGATCCTCATGGTTTTTACCGGGCTGGTTCTGAGCCTGATCGAAAATGTGGTTTTTGATTTTCAGCATGTGGATACCCGGAAACTGGGGGTGGCTATCATGACCGTTGTTTTAGGCATCTTCGGTGGATTTGTGCTGGCCCTTTATCTCGGAAAACGACTTTTTTCCGCTCAAAGAGGCCCCTTCAGGAATCTGGCGCTGAATACTGTTCAGGATGTGGCCGACGGTTATGTGAATGTGGAATCATCCTTTATGGCACTGAAAGGAAAGTCGGGCAGGGCACAAACGGTGCTTCATCCCGGCGGAAAAGTGTTGATTGAGGGGGAAGTGTATGATGCCATGAGTGAAACCGGTTTCATTGAGAAGGGGGAAGAGGTCGTGGTGCTGAAAGTCGGAACCTCCCAGTTGTATGTCGACCGGCCCGAAGATTAACTTATCTTAAATATTTCCGGCCGGTTTTCGTTTTTTTAAACAATCATTTTTTCTGAGTTGTTATTTCAATTAAATTTGGGATAAAAAGATCTTTATGTTATCATATTTAGCGAAATATTTTTCAGAATTGTGGTTTTTGGTGCTGGAGATGGCTCCCTGGTTACTGCTGGGCCTCATTTTTGCCGGTTTGCTGAAAGTTTATTTTCCACAGAAGCACATTGATAAATACATGGGGAAATCCACTTTGCGTTCGGCCACAAATGCGACCCTTCTTGGCATACCTATGCCATTGTGTTCCTGTGGAGT
>JAGYMR010000215.1 GCA_018400515.1 Tangfeifania sp. | reverse complement strand
GGCACAAGAGGATTATCAAAACATTTACGAGAAAAACCTTGAAATTTTAAATTCCGACGAACGGATTGCTTCCCCTGCTATTTACGGAAATTATATTTACAATTTCTGGCAGGATCAGCAATACCAGCGGGGCATTTGGAGAAGAACAACCACAGAAAGTTACCTGGAAGGGGATCCGCAGTGGGAAATTTTGCTGAACATAGATAAACTTTCGGAAGAATCGGGAATCAAATGGGTTTTTAAAGGGGCTAACGGACTTTACCCCGATTACAACAGATTCATGGTCAGCCTGTCCAAAGGAGGCGGCGATGCGGTGGTAATTAAAGAGTTTGACGTCCCCACGAAATCCTTTGTAAAAGACGGGTTTGTTGTCCCTGAAGCAAAAGGCAGCGTTGGCTGGATCGATAAAAACACCCTGATGGTTTCCACAGATTTTGGCAAAGGAGTGACCCAATCGGGATACCCTGTACAGGTTAAGATCTGGAAAAGGGGAACAGCGCTGGAAGAGGCCCGTGAGATCTTTCGTGGCAAAGAAACCGACATGGGAATTTGGGGATATACCCTCCCGGCCGAAGAAAAGACCTATCAGGTGATCACAAGACGCACCTCATTTTATGAGGGGGACTATTTTTTTCTGGAAAACGGAGAGCTCATTGAACCGGAACTTCCCGACGACATTGAACTGACGACCATCTTTGACGGCCATGTGATCTTTCAGCTGAAATCCGACTGGAAAATCAATGACAAAACCTTTCCCCAGGGAGCGGTTATTGGCATCGATTACGACGATCTGACCCGGGGAAAAGCCAATTTTGAGCAGATCCTGAAACCGGGGAAGCGGTCAGCAATTTCCGGAATTACCCAGACAAAAGACCGGTTACTGGTGAACATGCTTGTCAATGTAAAAAGTGAATTGTTTGCTTTTAACAAGGAAACCCGCTGGAAAAAAGAGAAGATAGCGATCCCCGATTTTGGAACGGTTTCCCTGGGCGCTTCTGATAAATTCAGCAACCGTTTTTTCTTTTATTATGAAAATTTCCTGGAGCCTTCGGCCCTTTACCATGGAGATGCCCAAACCGGCAGTGTCTCAAAAGTAAAAGCCCTCCCCGACTGGTTTGACACGGAAAATTTAACGGTTAAACAATTTGAAGCGGTCTCTAAAGACGGGACACGAATCCCTTACTACGTGGTCCACTCCAAATCAATGAAGCGGGATGGAAAAAATCCCACGCTTTTATACGCCTACGGCGGTTTTGAGATCCCCATGCTTCCCCGATATTCGGCCATCAGAGGAACTGCCTGGCTTGAAAAGGGAGGCGTATATGTTCTTGCCAATCTCCGCGGGGGTGGCGAATTCGGCCCCCGCTGGCACCAGGCGGGAATCAAGGAAAACCGGCAGCGCGTTTTCGATGATTTTCATGCCGTGGCTGAAGATATCATCCGGAGGGGCATCACCTCATCCGAAAAACTGGGGATCTATGGCGGAAGTAACGGCGGATTGCTGGTGGGGGTCGCCTTTACACAACGCCCGGACCTTTACGATGCCGTTGTCTGTGCCGTTCCCCTGCTCGATATGAAAAGATACAATAAATTGCTTGCCGGAGCAAGCTGGATGGCTGAATACGGAAATCCCGATATTCCCGAAGAGTGGAATTTCATAAAAGAATATTCCCCCTATCACAATGTAAAAAAAGGGGAAGATTATCCCGAAGTCTTCTTTACCACCTCCACCCGCGACGATCGTGTTCACCCGGGCCATGCCCGGAAAATGGTTGCCCGCATGAATAACCTGGGATACAACGTCTATTACTATGAAAATACGGAAGGAGGCCATGCCGGAGCATCCACAAATCAACAGCGGGCAAAAAGAGATGCCCTCATTTATTCTTACCTTCATATGAAATTAATGGATAAAAAATGAATCCGGTCAGCATTTATGAAGCAAGAATCAGCTTTTTTGACATTACGATTCAGCAAAAAATTTCAGGGCGGTATTTGGATTGTGCCTAGATTTGTACTGTACAAACCCAGAACATATAACCAGATAGACGCTTTTGAAGGTTATTGAGTAATCCCGGTTGACGCGCCGGGATTTTTTTATCCTTTTTTCTGCGGCCCCGGAACCGCAGAAACCTGCACCGGTGAATTCCCCTTCGGGTACTTAAGGACAATACAGCCACTGCTACAGCCGGATCATCCGGTTCATGCCATTTCCATCATAAATTTTTCCCGGGGGATAACATTTTCCGGGCTTCTTCTGCCGATTCGACCGGAAGCCGGCAGCTCCCCTTACGGCAAACATAAATCAGGGTCTTCCCCGGAAAAAAACACCCATTACCAGAAAAACTTTAAAAAACAGGCCCGTTTCATGGAGGCTGTCATGGAAAATTGTACCTTTCGAAGAAAAAAATTTGAAGCATGCAAAATAAGATACCGGTCTGGATGCTCATTTTGCACATTCTTTTTGCAAGCGGAATCTTTTCCTGCAAAAAGGAAGAAGAGCAACAGCGCACGCTGGAACAGGAGATGGCTGAGCTTCAAATCCTGCTGGCAAACAGGATGGAAGAGGGACACGATATAGACACCACCCGTTCGGGGGTCTATTATATTGTCCGGGATCCGGGAGAAGGCCCTTTCCCCGAGCGCGGGGATATGTGCTACATCTCGTTTAATGCTTTTTTAGCCAGCGGTGCTTTTTTTGAGTCCTCGGTCAAATATTTTCAGGGTGGGATTTGGGGACTCTCTTACAAAAACCCGGATTCTGATATTATTCCGGGGCTGGAAGAGGGCATTGGAAAGATGAACAAAGGCGCGCGCCTGGAAATGTACATTCCCTCCCACCTGGCCTACGGACCGGAAGGAACCGAAGGGGTCCCCCCTTACACCACCCTGGTATATTTTGTCAAAATGCATGACCTGGTTCCCCGGACCGACTGACCCCCCGGGGGTAAGTCCCCGAGGATTATCAAAATCGAAATCTTTCCGGAAAATTTACCGAAAAACGGCAGGCTATAAGTCGACCGTCACTTTTTTCCGGTTGCTCTCAAGGCAGGCTTCCAAAATTTTCAGCACCTCCACAGTCTCTTCCGGTTTGACAGCCAGCGGAGCGCCCTTTCTAACGGCTTCAAATACATTATTGTAAAAAGCGGAATAATTTCCGGGCAGGGTTTTTACTTTCCCATGATATTCAAGTCCGTTTTTTTCAAAAACAAGGTTTCCCCACCACTCCCGGGACTCTGTGCCCCAATTGGCTCCCAAAGGCAGGTTTCCGGCCTTCAGTTTTTCTTCCTGCGGATCAATGCCCCATTTCTGAAAGGAGCCCTTTTCGCCGTGTATGCTGTAACGGGGACCGGGATCCTTCACCAGGTAAGAACATTTTAACAGAGCGGAAAAATTTTCGTAATCCAGGCGGATATCATAGTAATCAGCCACCTTTCCGCTATTCCGCACGATTTTAAGATGAGCTGTAACAGCACCGGGTTTCCCAAACAAAACAAAAGCCTGGTCCACCATGTGCGACCCCAGGTTATAAAGCACGCCGGAATATTCGTCCCCCTCCTCTTTCCATGTATTGGGGGTAACATAGGTACGGTAACGGTCAAAATGGGACTCAAACTCGATCAGCCGTCCCAGATCCCCCTGCTCAAGCACTTTCTGGACGGTGAGAAAATCATTGTCCCAGCGCCGGTTCTGATAAGAAGTGAATATCAGGCCCTTTTCACGGGCAAGTTGAAGCAGGGCTTCAGCCTGCCAGCTCATCTGGGTTGCAGGTTTTTCAACAATCACATGTTTGCCGGCATTCAAAGCCTGCCGGGCCATATCGTAGTGGAGGGCATCGGGCGTGTTTACCACCACCAGCTCAATCTCCGGGTCATTCAGCATTTCAGCATAGTTGCGGACAATTGTTGATTCGGGAAACAATTGCCTTGATAAATTCCTGGAGCGCTCCAGAATCCGGATGACCTCATAACGGGGGTTCACTTTTAAAAAAGGACCGTGAAAAACTTGTCCCGACATGCCAAAAGAGGCGATCCCTGTCTTAATTTTCTGTTCCATTTTGACTTTTTTATGCGGTAATCAAAAAAATTGTTTAACAACATTCTGAAATTTACCTATTCTATAACATATCCCATTCTATTAACCAGGATTTGATTGTAACTTCGAATAAAAAATTGAACGGGATACGCCCCGCCGTTTTTAAAACGAATTTCAAATATGGAAAAATTTATTAAAAGTTTTATGAGAAATATCTCCAGTTGTGACCTCGAAACCGGGAACTTTCCCGGCCCCGTAGTCACAATTTCCAGGCAGTCAGGATGTTCCGCACAACGAATCGCGATCAAATTATCGAAAATCCTGACCGGCTACAGTTACATGTCAGAAACAAAAACCGACGCCGAGTGGAGATGGGTCGACAAAAATATCTTCAAGGAGGTCACCGCCGAAATCATGGAAGAAATTAAGCAAGGAGATTACGACGACAAGCCTGAAGCTATAAAAATGCTCACCAAGGTGGCGAATGCATTTTCAAATGAAACCCTTTACGATATTTCAGACAATAAATTGATTGAAACCTTCCGGGGAGTTATCTGCCGGCTGGCTTATAAAGGAAGAATCATTATTGTGGGCCGTTCGGCCGGTGTCATTCTCACAGATGTTCCCAATAAATTAAATGTGAGGCTGGAAGCTCCCACGGAATGGAGGATCAACCGGATCATGCAGCTTAAAGAACTGAGCCAGGCCGAAGCTGCCCGGTATGTCCGGGAAACGGATGCAAAACGGGATTCTTTCATTGAAAAAGTGATCGGAAGAAAAGCCCACAATGAAGATTTTGATGTAATTTTCAATTATTCGGCCATGCAGGACGATGAAGTCATCGATGCCATCATCAACATTCTGAAAAACAAAAAGATCATTTCCCTCTATGAAGATTTTTAACGAACAGGCGGGAAAAGCATTGACCGGGCAACAATAACACCGGAAAATTCCCGTTTTACGATAGAAACAAATAATTTGTCTCACCTT
>JAGYMR010000214.1 GCA_018400515.1 Tangfeifania sp. | reverse complement strand
GTTTTTCTTCTACCGCAATTTCTGTGTTAAGTTCTGTTTCTTTTATTTTTCTCTCAAGAACTCAAATTCGGGGTCCGGAGCAGACGAAGTGCACTGGAAGACCCATGTATGCTCCCCATCAACGCCGTCATAGGTGGCAAAGGTCACCTCGTATTTCACTGCAATTCCGCTCACAGTGGTTACCGCATCCGGGAACTTCTCAGGAAGCAGAATCTCCCCGATGGCCTCTTTTACCGCATCCTGCCACGAATTGAAGCTGGAGTCCCAGTTCCCTTCACGGATATCGAAATTGTTGTAATAAGACCCGGCACCATAATAAAATTCCTGGGTACCGTAACTATCAAGGTAATCTTCCCCTTTGCTGGCTTCGACCCAGTCAACAATGATCTGATAATCCGGGGAGGTCATGGAAAACATGACGGTTGGATCAAACACCCACCCGTCGTATTGGGTGAGTATGTACTGTTCGGTTTTTTCCACCACGGGATCGTATTTGGTCCAGTTCCCTTCGGTAAAATGGTATTCATCGGCCCGGGTGCTCACCCCGCCGCTGTAATAATTATAAACCACCACCATCACATCGCCCTCCTGGGCATAAGAAAATTTCCGGCTTAACAATTGGGGCAGGTAATTGTCCGGATCATCGGAGTCGGAAAAATTGTTGTAAGCTCCCGGAGATCCCATTTCATCGTAATCGATCGCTTTCACATAATAGGCTCCTTCGGTTTTTTCCCAGCCACTATCGTAGGTGTAAAGCTCCTCCATTTCCACCGGTTCGGCGATAATTCCTGATTTAGTCGTCATCTCCGTTCCCTTTACCGTCAGTTTATTAACTTCCCAGGTAGCGGCATTGTCGGAAGATGAAAGGTACTTAAAAGCTACATGGATGGTTTCCCCGTCAAAGGCAGAAATATCCATATCTTCCGACTCCACAAAGTCCCAGCTACTGCCGGAAGGTTTGGTGACCGGTTCGATTTCCGTCCACGAGGCAGCAGAAACATCGGAACCGTCATAATCGGCTGCAATCAGAATGGAGACCTGATCCCAGTCACCGCCCAGATAATTTACTGCCTGGTTAACAATCATCCGGCCATCGGTTATTCCCGAAAGGTCAATTTCCGGGGATATAAGCCAGTCTTCGTTAGGCACGGCACCGCCGGAAAACCCCGACATATTTGCATAACCTGTCCCCCCGTATTCATTGTAATACCAGTCCTGAGGGCCCAAAACATCCACGGTGGTAAAGGGGCCGAGGTTTCCGTCAAATTCATATTCAAAAACCACCTTTCCGCCAGAAGTGGTAACCTCCGGTTCAATGTCAGAATACATATAGGAAACAATGTACATATCTCCCTCTTCGGCACCGGAAACGGAGGCATTCAAGATGGACGGAATGAATTCCCCGGCGGGATTTTTGGGCGAAAAGTACCCGGCCTCTTCCACCACCGGGCCAACCATGGCATAATCGTCGTCCGAAAGGCTGTAATAGCCCGCATTGGTATAGGCAGAAAGGTCGGGATACCCCTCACTGTAATGATAGGTCACCAATGCAGCAGACCCATACTCCAGTCCCGGATATTTTTCCTCCAGGAATTCAGGGATATAGTCATTTGCAGGCTCATCCGCGGAGAAAAAATAGTTGGTGGCGACATCCCCGTCCATCGATTCATAATCGGCATCTGAAAGTGTCAGCTCCACCTTTTCCACATAAGGGGTCTCTTTTTTATCCAGCTCCGTGTAGATGTCTTCCATTGGATTACAGGCAGCAACCAACAAGCCAAGACTTATAATATATGCTGTTAATTTTCTCATTGTTCTTTTCGTTTATATTTTTAATTTTTTGCGGTAGCTCATGGAACTAACATGGAAGTGAATTATCCTCATTTGTGATCATTTTTCCCATGTCCGTTTCATAATCCGTTAATGCTTTTATCGATATTAAAATCTGACTTTCAGACCTGTTGACCATGTTGTTCCGAAACCAAAGAAGACGAGTGCCGTTTCTTCATCGTGCGTGGCCCCATCGGTGGCATCAGAAATGTATTCGGTATTGAAAAGGTTATTCACCTTCCCGTAGATAGAAGCCTCCAGGCCGGCAATGTCAAAATCGTAATTCATATTTAAATCTACCAGACCCACATTGGGCAATTGCCAGGAGTCCACTTTATCCTCGGGATTTGTGCGGTTAATCGGATTAAAATCGGCAAAATTCTTGGCAAGGTAAATATAATCGGCTCCCAGTTCGAGGCCCGGAAAGACTTCATATTCAGCGGTGAGGGAGGCAGTGGTTTGCGCGGCATTCCCAACATGAACCCCTCCGATATAGGCGTTATAGGTTCCCACTACATTCTGATCTTCATCATACAGGGTAAAATTAACATCGTCCTGCCAGATCCAGTCGCCCACGGAGAGCATCCCTTTGAGGGTGACACGTGGTGTGGGTTTATACGTGGCCTCCGCTTCCAGTCCCTGGTGCAGGGCATTAATCCCGGGGATGTTGGCGGTCCCGGCCTGCCCGAAACTTCGTACCAGGGCTTTGTCGAGCCAGTTGGTCCAGTAATAATTCACCTTGGCCCGAAACCTTTTAGAGGTAAAACCATAACCGGCCTCTGCGGTAATGACCGTTTCGTATTTTACCTTTTCATTCACTTCATTGGTATAATTCAGGAATACGTTTGTAAAGACCGGCTCTCTTTTAATGTAGCCCGAATTGAAATAGACATTATGTTTGGATGTCAGGTTATAGTTAACGCCGCCCTTAACATTCCAGGGGAAAAAATTCTGCCAATGGGTTCTTTGATTTTCAGGGTAATACTGAAAATAGTCGGTCCGCCGGTAACTTTTATTGGAAAGCGCGGTGGAGAGGAATCCGGAGAATTGATCGGCCACATATTCTCCCTGGATAAAGATCCCGCTCCAGACCACTTCTCCCGGATTATTATAACTGAATTTATCCCCCTCTTTCATTTTCACATCCTTCGGCTGATTCACATTGTCTCCTTCCAGGTTCCCCATGAAGAATTCACCACCCAGGAGGTCCATGACTTCGGTGGTATGGAATCCTTTGTAATACCTTCCGTCAAATCCAAGGGTCCAGTCAATTCCCAGTCGTTTAGCCGTCAGGGTTGAAAGGAGCCCGTACCAGTTATGGGAATTTACCGAAGCACTGATGATGGCCTGCGAGCCTTCGAGCGACGCTTTATTGGCAGCAGCCACCGCTTCAAAATCGAGAAACCCCTGGGGGGTTCTTTTTATATCGGGATCATCCAGGCCGGTATTGTAATCGATGGTTAACCATGACTCTTCGGGGCCGTCCACCCGGCGGCCACCTCCCCGGCCAATGGAGGCATAAAGCACATTGGTCCAAAGGGTATTATCATCGATGTTCCAGTAATGGTTTAACGATGCCTGCGGTTTATGATAGAAATTATAGCCATAGGCCCCGCCGTAAACTTCTCCTTCCCTGAAACCAAACCCGGCATTGGCACGGGTCCCGTCCTTATGGTCCCTGTAATACTCAATGGTATGCCAGTTGCTTCGTTGGTTATGGGTCTGCGGAGAACCAAACACGGTAAAGGTGATCCGTTGCCGGCTGCTGATCCTTTTGGAAACATTGGCAAAATAGCTGTAGGCATTGAAACTGGTTCCCCGGATATAGCCGTCCCCGTAGGTATGTGATCCTGAGAGGGTAACAGCCCACCCGTTATCCATCAATCCCGTGGATATGGTAAAGGCTTGTTTCCGGTAGCCGGAATTTCCCATGGCGGTGTAAACACTGCCACCCTTTTCAACATCGGTCGATTTCGTAAGGATGTTGATGGTCCCTCCGACAGAGGAGAGTCCCAGTTTGGAAGCACCCAGACCCCGCTGAATCTGAGCCACCTGTGTCACATCCGACAGTCCGGCCCAGTTCGACCAGTACACACGGGAATTTTCCATATCGTTTACCGGGATCCCGTTTACAAGAACCCCTACATTGTAGGTGTCAAAACCACGCAGGGTAATACGGGCATCCCCGTAGCCCCCGTTATCCTTTGTAGCATAAATCGAGGGCGTGGTCTTGAAAATCTCCGGAAATTCCTGAGTTCCCAGCTTTTCCTCAATCAGTTCGGGACTGACCGTTGAAATGGAAACCGGTGTCTCCCGGTCCCTGGCAAAGGAGGAAGTGACCATGATCTCCTGAAGTCCGATCGTGCTTGACTCAAGCTCGACTGTTCCCATATCGAGGGTTTCATTCCGCTGTACACTTACCTGTTTGGTTTTTGAAATGTAACCAATGTAAGAGAACACAATGCTGTTCTCCCCCGCAGGAATTTCAAGCGAAAAGGTCCCGTCCAGATTGGTTGGTATCCCTGTTGTGGTCCCCTCCAGAACAACGGTTGCTCCGACCAGGGGCTCCCCGGAACTGCCATCCAGTACTTTTCCTGTAATGGTCCCCTGTGCAACAGAAAAATTAGAGAACAAAACAAGCACCCCCATGAGTGCTGTAAACAAGATTGTTTTTTTCATAAAAATTGGATTTGAATGAATAATGAATAAAATGAATCGTATGTAATCTTTTCGTTCGCATAACTCCTGAGCGGAAATTTCAGCAGCAAAGAAAAATTTTTTAAAATATTCTGTTATTAAAATAAAATTAATTTTTTCAGAATTTTTTGGGTTCAGGAAACAAAACTGCAGGCCCACGCAGCTTCCAGAATGGTTTGGAAAAGCCCCCCGGTTCCCCAATATTGTAAAAAGAAAACAACCTTAAAGGCCTGAAAGTTCTCATTAACGGCATTTTCATCCAAAATTTATCAAAAAGAGTTTTCAATCTTTATCAACGGGTTTTCAACAATTTTCCATACGATTTCAACAATCCAAACATTTTTTTATTAAAAACATAGTACCATGTGTTGCATGGTACCAAAAATTTTTTATATATTTGTAATACCAATAACAAGGCAATTAAAAGTAGTTTCTTAAAAAAAGTTCTATGTTATTGTAACTACTAGAAAAAATTTACGTCTTAAAGGAAACGAAACAAAAAATGAAACGAGCATGATGCA
>JAGYMR010000213.1 GCA_018400515.1 Tangfeifania sp. | reverse complement strand
TGTTTAATATTATTTTATTCTAATGAAAGGAATCATTCTTGCCGGAGGATCGGGAACCCGGCTTTACCCGATCACGCAATCGATTTCCAAACAGATCATTCCTGTTTATGATAAACCCATGATCTATTATCCCTTATCGGTGCTGATGCTGGCTGGTATCCGGGAAATCCTGATCATTTCGACGCCTCATGACATCGGCCTTTATAAAAACCTGCTGGGGGACGGACATCAGCTCGGACTGAAAATCACCTATACTGTTCAGCCATCACCCGACGGACTGGCGCAGGCGTTTATTCTGGGAGCAGCGTTTATCGGGGACGATTCTGTTTGCATGATCCTGGGCGATAACATTTTTTACGGGTATAATTTTAGTTCCCTGCTGGAAGATGCGACAAGACTGAAAGAGGGCGCTTACGTATTCGGCTACTATGTGAACGATCCGCAGCGCTACGGGGTGGTGGAGTTCAATTCCGGCGGAAAGGTCATCTCCATTGAGGAGAAGCCTGAAAAACCGAAATCGAATTATGCGGTTACCGGTTTGTATTTTTACTCCAACGATGTGGTTGAAAAGGCCAAAAGTCTGAAACCTTCGGCGCGGGGTGAACTGGAAATCTCCGACCTGAACCGGCTGTACCTGGAAGAGGACAAGCTGCAGGTGAAACTGCTCGGACGAGGATTTGCCTGGCTGGATACCGGGACACACGAAAGCCTCCTGCAGGCCTCGAATTTTATTGCAACCATTGAACAGCGGCAGGGGTTAAAAGTTTCATGCATCGAAGAGATTGCCTATAAAAAAGGGTTTATCAACCGCGATGACCTGATAAAACTTGCAGAGCCTCTGAAAAAGAACCAGTACGGGGAGTATTTGCTGCACCTTGCCGAGAAACAGATCTTTTCATTTTGACGTACATTATATAATATAAACTGGATGAAGGTAACCGAAACATCTTTTCCCGGATTGATGATCATTGAACCCCGGGTTTTCGACGACTCGCGGGGATATTTTTTTGAAAGCTACCAGCAGGAACGCTATTTCAGCAACGGGATCAATGCATCGTTTGTGCAGGACAACGAATCCCGCTCGGTCCGGGGTGTTACCCGCGGACTGCATTACCAGCTGGAACCCTATGCGCAGGCCAAACTGGTTCGCGTGGTGCAGGGCCGGGTTTATGATGTCGCGCTGGATCTGCGTCTTGGTTCCCCCACCTTCGGACGTTTTTTCGGAATGGAACTGAATGACACGGAGAAGAAGCAGTTGTTCATCCCCCGCGGATTCGCCCATGGATTTTCTGTGCTCAGCGAAACGGCCGTTTTCTCCTATAAATGCGATCAGCTTTACCGGCGGGAGGCCGAGCGGTCCATTCAACCCAGCGATCCCGCCCTGGCCATCGACTGGAAACTGGAGGGAGTGGCCCCGGTTGTATCTGAAAAAGATATGGTGGCCCCCGCCTTCAGGAAGGCAGAAATGAATTTTTATTTTGAATAAACGGGAACGGCACTTCCCGGACGGTTGAAAAAAAAGACCGTTATTTACCACGCATCAAACAGGAAAACTTATTTTTACGGATCATGAATATTCTTGTTACCGGAGCATACGGACAATTGGGCAGTGAGCTGGGGGAACTGGCAGAACAGTTTTCCGGGTGGAATTTCATGTTCACCGATGTGGATACCCTTGATATTACCGACCGGGAAGCAGTTGAAGCCTTTTTTATTGAAAAAAAGCCGGACTTTGTGGTCAATTGTGCAGCCTATACAGCGGTGGACCGGGCAGAAAATGAGCCGGAAAAGGCCCGCCTGGTGAATGCAATCGCCCCCTCCATTCTGGCAGAGGCTTCAAAAAAAAGAAACAGTGGTTTTATTCACATATCCACCGATTATGTTTTCGGAGGCGATGCTTTTTTGCCCTATTCGGAAACCGATACGGAAAATCCTTCGGGAGTTTACGGAAAAACCAAGCGGGAGGGCGAAGTGCTGTGCCGCGAAGCTTATAAGGATACCCTGATTATTAGAACCTCCTGGTTGTACTCCTCCTTTGGGAATAATTTTGTGAAAACCATGCTTCGCCTCGGCCGGGAAAAGGAGTTGGTCCGGGTGGTTTTTGACCAGGTCGGATCGCCCACCTATGCCGCTGATCTGGCAAAAGCGGTCTGTTCCATCATACAGATCTATGAAAATGACCGGGAAAGATATTTGCCCGGAATCTACCATTTTTCCAATGAAGGGGTGGCCAGCTGGTACGATTTTGCCCGGGCGGTCTTTGAATTGCGCGGTATCGACTGTCCGGCAGTTCCCGTACTTTCGGATGCTTTCCCGGTGGTGGCCAAACGCCCCCATTTCAGTGTGTTGAATAAATCAAAAATAAAGGATAAATTTAACCTGGAAATCCCTTACTGGCGTGACAGTTTAAAAGTGTGCCTGAAAAAAATTACAAAATAGCTATAAAATGAATCATGAGTTGTTAAAAGAGGTCCGTGAGCGGGCAAACGCATGGCTTTCATCCACGTATGATGAAGATACCCGGCAGGAGGTCCGCCGGATGCTGGACAGTGATGATCCGGCTGAGCTGATTGATGCGTTTTACAAGCATCTTGAATTTGGTACCGGTGGCCTGCGGGGCATTATGGGTGTCGGGACCAACCGGATGAATAAATATACGGTGGGTGCGGCCACCCAGGGACTGGCCAATTATCTGAAGCAGCATTTTTCGGGGCTGCCCCTTATAAAAGTGGCCATTGGGCACGATTGCCGGAATAACAGCCGCTTTTTTGCGGAAACAAGTGCCCGCATTTTTGCTGCCAACGGCATCAAGGCCTATCTGTTTGATGACCTGCGCCCCACACCCGAACTCTCCTTTGCTATTCGCGAACTGGGCTGCCAAAGCGGCATTATTCTGACCGCCTCGCATAATCCGAAAGAGTACAACGGCTACAAGGCCTACTGGGATGACGGTTCGCAGGTGGTGGCGCCCCACGATGCCAACATTGTGAAGGAGGTGACAAAAATAACCCCCGGGGATATCCGCTTCAATGGCCCTGAGGACCTGATCGAGGTCCTGGGCGAAGCCATGGATCGCAAATTCCTCGAAAAGGTGAAAACCGTATCCATCTCCCCGGAAGTGATCGAACGGCATAAGGATATGAAGATTGTCTTTACCCCCATCCATGGTACCGCGGTGAAATTGGTTCCTGCAGCATTGCGGACGTTTGGTTTTACCAATATTATCAACATCCCCGAACAGGATGTGGTCAGCGGGGATTTTCCCACGGTGGTATCACCCAATCCGGAGGAGGAGGCCGCCATGGAGATGGCCCTTCAAAAAGCGGCTGAAGTGAATGCCGATATCGTCATGGCCACCGATCCCGATGCCGACCGGATCGGGGTGGCCGTGAAAGATGACCGGGGCCGGTATGTCATCATCAACGGGAACCAGACAGCGCTGCTGTTTATCTATTACATCATCACGAAAATGAAAGCGGCCGGCGCCATGAAAGGCAACGAATTCATTGTGAAAACCATCGTCACTACCGAATTGATTGCCGATATTGCCCGGAAGAACAGTGTGGAATATTTTGATGTGTACACCGGATTTAAATTTATTGCCGAAGTGATCCGTGACCTGGAAGGAAAGAAAAAATACATCGGCGGGGGAGAAGAGAGTTTTGGCTTTATGCCGGCCGATTTTGTCCGCGATAAGGATGCCGTCTCCTCCTGTGCACTGATGGCTGAAATCGCTGCCTGGGCCATGGATCAGGGAAAAAGCCTTTACGAATTGCTCCAGGATATTTACCTGGAATACGGCTACTCGAAAGAGAAGATGAAGTATGTGGTCCGGAAAGGGAAAACCGGGGCCGATGAGATCCGGCAGATCATGGAGGATTTCCGCTCCGCCCCGCCCCAACAGCTCGGAGGCGCCCCCCTCGAATGGGTAAAGGATTACTCCACCCTGACGGCCCGGAATCTGCTGACCGGTGAGGAGAAGAAGATCGAACAGAAAATCACCTCCAACGTGCTGCAGTTTTTCACACAGGACGGCACCAAAATTTCTGTGCGCCCCTCCGGTACGGAGCCGAAGATCAAATTTTATTTTGAGGTGAAGGGGCCCCTGCAGCAGCGCAGCGATTTTGCCGCGGCCGAAGCGAAGGCCGATGCCCGGATCGAAGCGATCATGGAGGAACTGGGACTTTGATCTTTTCGGGGAAGTTCAGGGATCCGGAGCTTTCCCCCGGAACAGGAATTTTAAATTAACAAATAAAAACTACTGCAACAATGAAGCAAACTTATTTGATCGTTTTGCTGCTGATCTTTACAGCAGCAGGGTTGACCGCTCAACCCGAAGCACCCATGGAAATGCAACCCCAGATGACTGAAATCTGGGATCCTGAAGTCCCGGTGGTGACGCCCGGTGAATCCCCGCGTGAGGCACCTTCCGATGCCATCGTACTTTTTGACGGGGAAGACCTGGAAAGTGAGTGGACCAACAGTCAGGGCGGAAAACCCGGCTGGAAGGTGGAAAATGGTTGTGTGACCGTCGTGAAAGGGGCGGGGAGTATCCTTACAAAACGGGTTTTTGAGGATGTTCAGCTCCATATTGAATGGCGCGCTCCTTCCGAAGTGGTGGGCGAAGGCCAGGGACGCGGCAACAGCGGGATTTTCCTGCAGGAACGTTACGAGGTGCAGGTGCTGGACAGCTACAATAACCGCACCTACCGGAACGGACAGGCCGCCAGCCTTTACAAACAGCATGCCCCCGAGGTAAATGCCTGTAAAAAACCGGGGGAATGGCAAACGTATGACATCATTTATTCCGCTCCCCGGTTTAATGAGGACGGCACCTATTTTACACCGCCCACCGTTACTGTGCTGCATAACGGAGTGTTGGTACAGAACCATGTGGAACTGCGCGGACCCACCGTTTTTATCGGAATTCCCGAATACTCGGTGGAAAGCCATGGCCCCGGCCGGATCATGCTGCAGGACCACAATAACCCGGTGAGCTACCGCAATATCTGGATCAGAGAGTTGTAAAACTTCCACAGGGCAGGGAAATTCTAAATGAAACGAGCATGTTCAGGAGATCACAAAAGGTAAT
>JAGYMR010000212.1 GCA_018400515.1 Tangfeifania sp. | reverse complement strand
TTTCAACTTGAACCCCTCCGTGAGAATGGATAACTTTTCTTAATTTTGTGTGGCAATTAAAATCGCGAAATGAATATCGAGAAATATCCTTCACGGCTGCTGGAAAATGCCGTCAATGAATTTTCCAGGCTTCCCGGCATTGGCCGGAAAAGTGCCTTGCGGCTGGTTTTGCACCTGTTACGTCAGGAAAAAGAGGCGGTGGTGGCTTTTGGAGAGAGCCTGATCCAGTTGCGCAAGGAGATTAAACACTGCAAGGTGTGCCATAATATTTCGGACAGCGAAACATGTCAGATCTGTGCCAATCCTGCCCGGAACCGGTCGGTGATCTGCGTTGTTGAAAACATCCGGGATGTGATGCTGTTCGAGAATACCCACCAGTATAATGGCCTTTACCATGTTTTGGGGGGCATTATTTCCCCTATGGACGGGATCGGTCCGGCGGATCTGGAAATTGATTCCCTGATCCGCCGGTCAGAGACGGAGGATATCACTGAAATAATCCTGGCGCTGCCCACCACCATGGAGGGGGATACCACCAATTTTTACATTTTCAGGAAACTCAAAGGGAAACCGGTGAGAGTTACAACCCTTGCCCGGGGCATTGCCGTTGGTGACGATCTGGAATATACCGATGAGGTGACCCTTGGACGCTCCCTGGTGAACCGTGTTCCTTATGAGAACTCCGGCGGGGATTAATTTTCCTGGGGTGGTTTTTTACGTTATCCAATGGATTGATTATTTTTAACAGATTTTTACCAGCCTGTTAATGGAACTCTCTGTCATTATTGTCAATTATAATGTAAAGCATTTTCTGGAGCAATGCCTGCACTCGGTGCAAAAGGCTGCAGGGAAGCTGGATGTGGAAATTTTTGTGGTAGACAATAATTCGGTGGATGGTTCTTCGCAGTTGGTGAAGGAAAAATTCCCCGGTATTTTTCTTATTGAGAACAAACAGAATTTGGGTTTTGCGAAGGCCAACAATCAGGCGGTCAGGCAAGCCAGCGGACGGTACATTTTATTATTGAATCCCGACACGGTCGTTGAGGAGGATACCTTCCGGAAAGTGATCGCTTTTATGGAAGAACACCCTGAAGCCGGCGGGCTGGGAGTGAAAATGATCGACGGGAAAGGGAATTTTTTGCCTGAATCGAAACGGGGTTTACCGACCCCGCGGGTGGCATTCAGCCATATGTCCGGACTCTCGCGCCTTTTCCCGCGCTCAAAAAGTTTGGGGAAGTATCACCTGACCTATCTGGATAAAGATTCCATCCATGAAGTGGATGTGCTGGCCGGCGCTTTTATGCTTTTGCGCAAAGAGGTGCTCGACACGGTGGGATTGCTCGACGAAACTTTTTTCATGTACGGCGAGGACATCGATCTCTCCTACCGGATTACAAAGGCCGGTTTCAGGAATTACTATTTCCCGGAAACAACAATTATTCACTACAAAGGGGAGAGTACAAAAAAGGGGTCCCTGAATTATGTGAAGGTTTTTTACCATGCCATGATTATTTTTGCCCAAAAACATTTTTCAGGCGGCAAAGCAGGATCTTTATCCCTTCTCATTCACCTGGCGATCTATTTCAGGGCTTTCCTTTCCGTTATACGGAGGCTGTTTGACCGTCTTTTTGTTCCGCTGCTGGATGCACTTTTTATTTTTTTAGGGTTTCTTTTTCTAACCCCTTTGTGGGAAAATTTCCGTTACGAACCCGGGTATTATCCCCCCGGTTTTTTAAAGATTGTTGTTCCGGTTTATATTATTTTTTGGGTCCTTGCTATCTTTTTTTCAGGGGGATACAAGAAGCCTGTGCGGTTGTTGAATGTAGCCCGCGGTGTTTTGTGGGGGACGGTTTCCATCCTTTTGGTTTATTCCCTGGTCGACGAGCAATACCGCTTTTCGAGGGCGTTAATCCTGTTGGGATCGGTCTGGGCAGCTGTTATTCTGATTTTATACCGGCTTGGTTTTCATGCATTAAAAATTAAATCTTTCGGGCTGGCCATTCAGAAAACAAAGAAAATTGCGATCGCCGGGCACCCTGCAGAAGCCCGGCGCGTGAAAGAGTTGCTTCAGCAAACTCGGATCCAGTCAGAATTTGCCGGTTTTATTGCCCTTGATCCTGCCGACAACGGGGAGCAATACATTGGATCCATTGATCAACTCAATGAGATTGTCCGCATCAACCGGATTGACGAAATTGTTTTTTGTTCCCAAAGCATTTCGTCTGCAGAAATTATTCGGGCCATGCTTCAGCTAACTTCGCTTGACATCGATTTTAAGATCGCCCCCCCTGAAAGTGTCAGCATTATTGGCAGCAATTCCATCCATACGGCAGGTGACCTGTACGTAGTGCATATCAATACCCTGTCAAAGCCCTCCAACCGCATGAAGAAGCGTTGGTTCGATGCGGTAACGGCCTTTATATTTCTTTTTTTCAGCCCGTTACTGGTTTGGTGCTTTAAAAGAAAAACCCGGTTTTTGAAAAATGCATTTCATGTTTTTACCGGTCAAAAGACCTGGGTCGGTTACATTGCGGAGGGGGCGGCCACCGGGAAGTTGCCCCCGCTGAAACCCGGGATTCTTTCACCGGCGGATATGTTTGAGCATCTTCCTGCCGAACCGGCAAAAAAGCAGCTTAATATTCTGTATGCCCGGGATTACAATGTTTTGACGGATGCCGAAATTTTATTTAAGGGCTGGAAGGAATTGAACCGCTGAAGCTTGCATTATCCTGTAAAGTACGTATTTTTGTTGCTGTGGGCAGGGATCCGGAAGGATGGCTCAGTCGTTGGCACACAATGAATTCGTCCTGCCGTTGCTGGCGGGTATTCTGGTGCGTAAATTGTTGGTTTAATCAGGAGCTTTTTTTTTTGAAGAATTATCTGCAATACGGAAAAATAACCCTTCGGCCGCCGGAGCCCGGCGACCTTGAATTGCTTTACCTATGGGAAAACGACATGGAGCTATGGGAGTTAAGCAATACAAAAGGTCCATTTTCACGGCATCTTCTGGCCGAATATTTAAAAAACGCTGCAAAAGATATTTACGAGACCAAACAGCTGCGGCTTATCATTGAAAATGAAGCGAAACGGGCGGTGGGAGCCATCGATCTGTTTGATTTCGATCCCTACCATTTACGGGCCGGTGTGGGTATTCTCATCCACAATAGGGGCGATCGCAACCAGGGCTATGCCTCCGGGGCACTTGCGGCCCTTTTGAATTATTCCCTGCATGTCCTCGGGCTGAAACAGCTTTATGCCAGCATTGCCGAGGACAATCCTCAGAGCCTCCGGCTTTTCGAGAATGCGGGGTTCCGGCAGGCGGGCAGGAAAGAAAAATGGTTAAAAGCCCCCGATGGCTGGAAAGATGAGTTGTTCCTGCAAAAGATGCTTCGCTGAATTGGGGGGCGGTCGCAAAGGGCCTGGCCGGGAGAGTCCCTGGCAGATCCTGCGAACGCTTCGGTGTATCGCTGTCATCAACGGAATATAAAATTCAATCGGAGGTTAAAATATGATGCAAAAAGATAAAAATTCCCGGAGTTTTTTCCCTTCGATTCAAGTTACTTTGTATTAAGTCATGCAATATTAAGATCCATTCTTATGCCACTAAATGACAAATTCCCCCGGTGGATGTTTTTCCTTTTTCCTGCTTTGGCAGTGATGCTCGGATGGGGGCTGCGCGGCCATATCGGGGGAGGCCCTTTCGGGGCCATGATCCCCGGGGCCATGTTAGCTCTGAGCATTAGCCTTTTATTGAAAATCCCCGAAGCTGCGGCTGCTGTTATCCTGGTATTGGGGGTTTTTGGAATTGGATTGGGGGGAGAGATGACCTACGGCCAGACGCTTGGTTTTTTAAGGGACCCGGATACCGTGTGGTGGGGACTTCTGGGAATTACCCTCAAAGGGGGTGTCTGGGGATTGCTGGGAGGGACGGTTATTTCGACCGGATTGATTTTTCACAGGTTGTCGAAAAAAGCGGTTGTTGCAGCATTTTTGATCATGATGGCCGGAATGGTCATTGGGTTTAAGGGGATCAACGAACCGATGCGGATCTATTTTTCCGATCCGGTGAATCCCCGGAGCGAGTCGTGGGCTGCCCTGTTATCCGGTGCTGTCACCCTTCTGGTTTTTCTGAGATTTAAGGCGAAGGGAGCCGGTTTTCATATTGTTTCCCGGTTTGCCCTGATGGGGCTGATCGGAGGGGGGCTTGGTTTCGGACTGGGGAGTCTCTGGATGGTGCTTGGAAGCCACCTGCCTGATGTAATTTTCAGCAACTGGTGGAAAGCCATGGAGTTTACGTTTGGTTTTATTCTGGGGGGCTCCCTGGGATATGCTGCCTGGCAGCACCGGCAGGAACTGAGAAGGGATTTCCGGTCGCAACGGGACCGGAAATTCGCTTTCCTCCCAACCAAATATACGGAGTTGGGGCTTATCCTGGTTATTGCCCTTCTGGTTCACTGGCTGATACCAAAGACGCTCGAACCTTTTGTGGAGGCCGGCAGCGGTTCTGACGGGTTCTTTCTTGCCTCCCTGCGCATGGTTGCCCGCATCATGGTCAACTACGCTTTTTACGGCTTTCTTTTTGTGTTGTTTTTGATGCGGTTTCCCGGTATTGCCTGGCAGACAGGGATTACTTTGACTTTTTGTCATGCAGTCATCGACCTGGTGCGCGATTTTTTCCCGGACATCAATACCTGGAGTCCCTTTACCTGGCATTTTCTCACCGTCTTTTCAGTGACAGCGGTTTTTGCACTGCTTGTGGCCCGGATTTCGCGGGAAAAGCAGGCCGTTTCGAAGCTGTTTCTCCTGTTGATCTGGTCGTGCGTTGTTGTTTCTTTGATGAGGCTTTCGATTCATCCCGGGAAATTATTTCCGGAAGCGTTTTCTTTCTGTGAATTGATTTGCCGGAGATATCTGGTAGATCTTTTCTTTGTGGTTGCGGCCACTGTTTTGTCCCTGCTGATAGCAAAGAAGTTTAACCTGGCTGATGGCTGATCGTTCCGGCGGCTGATGCCGGCTTCGTAGCAAAGATATTCGGTGGTTTTCTTTTGAAGCCAGTATATTAAACAAACACAAAAGATTATGAAACGAGCATGAACTTTTTTAAACAAAAATTTCA
>JAGYMR010000211.1 GCA_018400515.1 Tangfeifania sp. | reverse complement strand
CCTTTATCGGGCCAGCGTGCCAGCGTCTGCAATTGCCCGTCGCAAAACAGTTCGGGACGTTTCCCGATTTCAATCGGATCGCCAAAGTCAGTAATCCCTGCAGCTTTCAGATTTGTAACAAAAATCTTCCCTTCCACTTCGGGATTCAGCCATTTCAACTTATCCGGATCCTTTAACAGCTGCCAGCTGTCCAACGTCCGGCCTCCGGAAAAAACAGGAACTGTTCCTTCCATCGCTCTGTAAACCACCGGTGCCTCCGGACTTCCGGAATCCTCAGCAGAAAAGATCACCGGCTCCTCCCACGAATACAATCCGCCTTTGATGTTAACCACGACAGGTGCAGCCGAATTTTCCTTCCGAAGCTCCCGGATAGCTTCCTTTGCCCTTGCAAGTGTTAAAAAGGGATGATCAGCTGTTCCATTCGATTGGTCGCAACCATTAGGAGATACAAAAATGTTGTTGTTCCCCGCACAGGAGACCAACAGCAAAATAAAAACAAACAGAATTAAATAATTTTTTTTCATTTTAACCGGTTGTATAAATGAATTCATTCTGAAAGACTAAGGTACGTTTTTTTTTTTATCTCTTGCCGGTTGGCAAAAAGAAAATGTACCTTATCTTTGATGAGCGGCGGGAAAAAAAGGGAAATTCTATTCTCCGCGGCATTCGTTCCATAAAACAATTATTAGTCAACCAAAATCATCAGACATGTTTCATTTCATTCAACGATCTTTTCTGTTGGGAATACTCATTTTTCTTATCACCAGCTGCAATAAAACAGAAAAAAACCTGGCAATCATTCCAAAACCCGTCAGTCAGAGACTTCTGAAAGGTGAATTTATCCTGGGACCTGAAACCCGGATCCTTTCGGAAAACAATGTGCTTACGCAAAATGCCGGTTACTTGCAGGATTTCATTCTGGAAAAATACGGCATTCAAACAAAAATGGGAGAAAAAACGCCTGAGGATGATTATATCCGGCTGTATATTTCAGACACTATCAGGCACAAAGAAGGCTATGTGCTGGAAGTAAGGGACAATGCCGTTGAAATAAGCGGTTCAACGCCGGCTGGTGTATTTTATGGGATACAGACCTTCTTGCAAATGGTACCACCCCGGGCGGAAGAGAAAGAACAAATTGCTGTTCCGGCGGCGGTAGTCAAAGACCATCCCCGGTTTACATGGCGCGGGCAGCACCTGGATGTGGGCCGGCATTTCTTTTCGGTTGATTTTGTCAAAAATTTACTGGATGTAATGGCCCTGCACAAACTGAACACTTTTCACTGGCATTTGACCGAAGACCAGGGTTGGCGGATTGAGATCAAGCAATATCCCAAACTGACGCAGATCGGTTCCTGGCGGGACAGCACCATTCGCGGCCAGAATTCAGCCTATCCGCCCCGGTATAACACGGAACGATACGGCGGGTATTACACGCAGGAAGAAATTAAAGAGGTGGTACAATACGCCAAAGAAAGAAATATTACAATCGTTCCTGAAATCGAAATGCCCGGGCACTGCCTGGCAGCACTTGCTGCTTATCCTGAATTTTCCTGCACAGGAGGACCTTTTGACGTTGCCACACGATGGGGTATTTTCGAAGATGTCTTTTGTGCCGGAAAAGAAGAAACATTTACCTTTTTGGAAAATATCCTTGATGAAGTCACCCATTTATTCCCGGGTGAATACATCCATATAGGAGGTGATGAAGTCCCAAAGGCCCGCTGGAAAAACTGTGAAGATTGCCAGCGCCGGATCCGGGAGGAAGGCCTGGAGGATGAAGCGGAGCTTCAAAGTTATTTTGTCAAACGCATTGAGAAATACCTTCACAATAAAAATAAAAAACTCATTGGATGGGATGAAATCCTTGAAGGGGGGCTGCCTGAAAGAGCAACCGTGATGTCCTGGCGGGGAATGGACGGTGGAATTGAAGCCGCCAGGGCCCATCATCCTACCATCATGACTCCCTGGACACCCTGTTATTTTTATGTGTATCAGGGGAAATACCGGGAACCTGTTGCAGGGGGCGATTGCACCCTGCTGAGTGATGTTTATCATTTTGATCCCGTTCCGGAGGAATTAAGTAAAGCAGAAAGAAAATATATTTTAGGCGGACAGGGATGTGCCTGGACCGAATACATGCCAGGTCCCGAAGTTGCAGAATACATGATATTCCCCCGGTTATCGGCGTTAGCCGAAGTGCTCTGGTCACCAAAATCCCGGATGGACTGGAATGATTTCCTCTTCAGAATGGACGACCAGTACCTCCGGATGGATTATTATGACATCAACTACCGCGTGGATTACCCGGCGAATTATGGATTTATCAACCGTACGACCGATAATACCGTCCAGGTAAAACTGGATAATATCATTCATGACAGTGAGATACGTTATACTACCGACGGAAGTGAGCCTTCTGAATCCTCCAGCCTTTACACGGGCCCCTTCACACTTAATCTGAAAAAAAACAGCCCGGTTACGCTTCAATCCAGAACTTTTATGCCCAACGGCCGGAAAAGTGCAGTGCACAAAGGCCGGTTTGAAAAACTGAAATGGCAGGACCCCGTTTCACCCCCTGCTGCTGAAGCCGGTCTCTATTACAAATATTTTGAAAAAGAGGTGCTTGCTATGGAGGAAATCAAAGGGGAGCCGGACAGGACCGGCGTAACGGAGGGGGTGAAATTTCCCGAAAATACGGCCAGAGAATTCATGGCCATGATCTTTGAAGGGTACATCCGGGTACCGGAAAAAGCAGTCTATGAGTTTCAGGTACATTCTTCCAAGGGGAAAGCCATTCTTTTCATCGACCAAATGAATGTCGTGGACAATACAGCCAACTTAAAACGTTATTACCAAAAAACGGGAAAAATAGCCCTGAAGCCGGGATACCATTCGTTTAAAATGAAATATTTCACGATGAATGACAGGAAAAAACTGCGCCTTGGCTGTACCTATAACGGAGAAGAACTAAAAGAAATACCGGCTTCATGGTTTTACCATTGAATGTCAGGAACAACGTTTGGTCATCCCCTTTGCCACGATCGAAAAAAGGATCCCCGGGGAGCATGATTGGATAACCTGCGTAATAATAGTGAAAACGGACTGTTGGCTGAAACGGATTTAAAATCCGTTCTTACGAAATACTCTGAAATATGCAATTTTAATTACGGATATAAAACGAACAGGAGCGTTATTAATCAAAACTGACACAAGGCCATGAAAAGGATAAAAAAGTTCATTGGAGAACGGAGGAGATCCATCTGTTCTCCAATTGAAAATCATTTATTTACCGACAATAATAAAATTATTTACAAATGAAGAAAACTGCATTTGCCATTTTTGCCCATCCGGATGATGTTGAACTGATGTGTGCCGGTACCTTGTCCCTGTTAAAAAAGCAAGGCTGGGAAATTCACATTGCCACCATGACACCAGGAGATAAAGGCTCCGCAGAGCATTCCCGGGAGGAGATCAGCTCCATCCGGAAAGCAGAAGCGAAAAAATCCGCTGCTTTGCTGGGTGCAACCTATCATTGCCTGGAATTTGAAGATGTATATATTTTATACAACCGGGAAACAATAACTAAAACAACCAACCTGCTCCGGAAAGTACAACCTTCGGTAGTTTTTACAGCCAGTCCTGCTGACTACATGGTCGATCATGAAATGACCAGCGTGATTGTACAAACCGCCTGTTTTTGTTGTGGAATAAAAAACATGGACATTAACGAACCCCCCTTCGAGCCGGTACCCTACCTGTATTACAGTGATGCCATGGAAGGAAAGAACAAATTGGGCTCGCCGGTGGAGCCAACCCTTCGCGTCAATATATCCGGCGAGATGCCGGTCAAGGGAAAAATGCTGGCTTGTCATGAAAGCCAGCGGAACTGGTTGCTGAAGCACCATAAAATAGATGAATATATCCTTGCCATGAAACGGTTTGCAGAGATTAGGGGGGAGGAAATCAACACAAAATATGCAGAAGGGTTCAGGCAACATTTAGGCCATGGATACCCTCAAAATAATATCCTCAAAGAAATACTCGGAGAATTAACTGTAACCAAATAATCCGAAAAAATAACCAAAAAGATAATAAAATGACTCGAAAATTTAGTATGCTGGCGCCGGATTGGTGGGACTTTACCACGTTAGACGATGAATTACTGAATGATGCAGCAAAACTGACTCCGGAAGATATGCTTGCACTCTCAAGGGAAGGGTTTAACGTAGTATTTTATGACACGCTGGAAGATTTTTACCTGGCAGAAGCGCTGGAATATATTACGGCATGGAGGCAGGCCACTGAAAATGAGCCGATTGGGATTTGCGGCCCGATTGGCCCCACCGAACAACTCCCGCTGGTGGCCCGCCTGGTCAATGAACTCCGGATGGATCTGAAAAATGCCCATTTCTGGGGAATGGATGAATGGGTTGTCGACGACAGGGAAATGGCCCCGGATAATCCATTGTCTTTTGAAAAAACAGACCGGGAACTGTGCTTTAACAGGATTGAAAAAAAACTCCGGATGCCTGAATCCAACCTGCATTTCCCAAAAGCAGACACGCGGGAGTATAAAAACACCTGGAACAAGGGCATTCGTTGTGCTGTCATGCAGGGCGGCCAGGGCGACATCAAACACTGGGCGTTTAATGACCCCGTAAAAAGGGAAGGCAAATACAAAGATTCCCCGCCCACACCTGAAGAATTCAGGGAAAAAGCCACCCGGGTGGTTGATCTACACCCGGCAACCTGCATGCAAAATGCCCGGACAAGTGCGGGGGGCGTGGTAACCAATATCCCCCAAAAGGCCATTACTGTGGGGCCGGTAGAGACCTGGAAGGCAGAAAAGGTGTCGATCTGGCACGCCGGCAACCATGACAATGCTTTTGGCCAGCGGCTAACCGCACTCATGGTTGGAAAAAAAATTATGGATTCTGCCGTGCCCATGTCCCTGCTGGCGGACCATCCCAATGTGCAATTTAATTACTACAGGGGAGGCCTGGGGACCTGTGAAACCGAAATGCACTGATGTTTCGTCAGGAGAAAGGTCTCCCATACCGTGGGCCATCTCCGGACAGGACCTTGATCCACCTTCAATGCTTTGGAAACCTAAAAAAACAGA
>JAGYMR010000210.1 GCA_018400515.1 Tangfeifania sp. | reverse complement strand
CACACAGGAAATTGATTATTTTTAATTTCTCCTTTGCGTCTTTGCGTGAAAAAAAATAAACAGATGAAACGAGCATGACAAAATTTTGCCACACAGATGGATCATTATAAAGCGAGTTCCATCGAATACCTTTAAAAATTAACAATTATAATGAGATGAAAAAAATTGTTATTCTTTCCCTGCTGCTTTTTCTTGTTTTTGCAGGAGAAGCGCAACAAAAAAAACGGAGTCGTGTCAAGAGAAAATACCGGAATGTTGAACAATTGGATCAAAGCCTTCCCTCCGTTTTATTTCGGGGCAGGGTACGCAGTGCAGACAAAATTCCTTTAGCGGGTGTAAACGTGGAAATTGATGGATTGAAACGGAGGGTGCATACCAATGAATTTGGAGAATTTGTGCTTACCGGTTTGCCAACAGGAAAGTTGCGCATTAAAATTTCCTGTATAGGTTATCAGACAAAAACCATCGACTATATGTTACAGCCGGGTTTCAATGACCACTACATTGCCCTTGACATGGACGAAATTCATCTGGAACCTCTCATTGTCACAGCTCAAAAACGGGAGCAGCAAATCCCTGACGTTTCCACGGGTATATCGGCTGTTTCCGCATCATTTACCGAACGAATGAACATGAGTGATCTTTCGGAGCTGGCGGGTTTTATCCCGGAGCTGGATTTTGAAAATCCGGGATCAGGCACTTCCGGTTTTTCCATTCGCGGTTCAACGGGCAGTGTTGGTTTTCCAGGTGTGTCATCCTCAGTAGCCATGTTTTCCGATGGGGTTCCCGTGATTCAACCGGTCGGATTCTCTGCCGACCTGATTGATATGGAGCGTACAGAAGTGATCAGGGGGCCGCAAAATACTCTTTTTGGAAGAAATGCTTCCGGCGGAGCTGTTCATTTCATCAGCAAAAAACCACAAAATGATTTTGAAGGATATCTGACTGCCGGTGGCGGTAATTTCGGAAAAAAAACGGTTCGGACAGCTGTGAATTTCCCGGTGGTTGAAGACATGCTTTTTGTGCGGGCTGCGGGGATGTATCATGAACAGGATGGTTATGTGGAAAATACATTGGGTGGAACACTGAATGGCGGGGAAAGTTACGGAGGAAGATTTTCCGTGCGTTTTTTACCGGCATTCAATCATAAAATTGATTTGGCACTGAACTATCAGAAAGAAGATGAAACCGGGATGGCTTTTATGAACGGCTGGATTCCCAATGAAGAAGGAGAAACAGATATATTCAGTTACCGTGCCTCGCTGGGGAAGGGGGAAGATTTGGGCGCAGAAAAGGAGTTAATGGATGCAACGCTTACTTACCGTTTTTTCAGAAATGAGCATAATTACTGGACCTCCGTCAGTTCATACAGAAAGGCTGGTACTGCGGCAAACCTGGATGCAGATGGAACGGCTGCAACTGCACTCGGCATGAATCAGGAATCAGATGCAGATTTGTTTTTCCAGGAAGTCAGGATGAATTTTTCGCGGAGAAGCCGGACCAACGGTTCTGCCGGGATGAGTTACCGTAGTGAAAGGAGGGAGCATGTGCAGGGATTATCCTCCAATGATCAGCTGCTCTTTCATATTTTAAATGATCCCGGCAATTTTGTCATGCCGGCTGAAAGCCGTTTTCCGGTGAAGCCGCAACCATTGAATCCTAATCCCATGGCGGGTTATCCGTTATCAGGAGACCACAGCGAAGAAGTTTTTCAGAAGTTTTCCACACAGTCGGTACAGGCCTGGTTCCATCTGACGCATCAGCTGACGCGCAGGCTGTTTTTTACCGGCGGGGTGCGGGGATTTTACGAGCGCCTTAAACTGTCGCATGAAGTATCCCATACCGGTGGCGGGCAATCGACCCTGGGACAGTTGACAGGCTCAGCGCCCAATTTGCTTTACAAGCCTGTAACAATGCAGAACCTTCAAAAAAATGGTTTGTCTTTTACCGGACAGGCCGGAATTACCTACCGTTGGAATGAAAATATACGTTATTTTATCAATGCTGCCCGTGGAAGGAGGCCGCCGGTGCTGCAATTCACATGGGACGGGAGACCGCAAACCCTTGATGACGAAAAAGTGAATAGCCTCGAAGCAGGCTGGAAGATGGTTTTTTGGCAACGGATTTACTGGGATGTTACGGGGTATTACCGGAATCATATCAACGTACATACCCTTCAATGGAAGGGGACTCCTGGAACCGGACTGCTGGCTGCCAACGGGAAAGCAACTTCCTATGGTGCTGAAACCGGATTGCGGGTGGCTGTTATCCGGGGTTTGGATGTGTTTGGAAACTATGCCTGGCTTCAATCCGGGTTCGATTCCACCGGGGTGGCCGGTCAACCTTTTTCATATGCCGGGAACAGCTTTGCTCTTGCGCCGGAACATAGTTATACCGCCGGTTTTAGGGCACATGCAAACATTTTGCCTTCCCTGCGGATATTTGCAACTCCCTGGTATGCATGGAAGTCACACTTCTGGTTTACCGGAGCCAACATAGCGTATCTGGAACAACCCGCTTATGGATTATTAAATATGAATATTGGACTGGAACTGGCTGACCCTCATGTTATTCTGAATATTTACGGCACCAACCTGCTGGAAGAAGAAGTTCTTTCCAGTGCCGGCCATTGGGGGGGGGTGTTCGGGATACCTTCCTTTGTACCCGGGCCGCCGCGGATGGTGGGTGTGAAAATGACATGGAAATTTTGATTGCGCAGAAGCCTTGGTGCGGATGGCATGCCTGAAAGCAAAATATATTGGTAATTCTGAAAATTATATTTTGCAGGAAAGCTCGGAAGAGTTCCGGGAAATGTTTTTTGAGGCGGAGCCACCACCGGCAGATGCTCCTAAAACAAAACCGGAGGTGTATAATTTCCGGAGTACAGCTGCCGGGAAAATGGAGGATTTGGTAAATTCCGTCGGAAATATTGGTGCACCTGTGAAGCGGGAAGCAGTGACTATTCAGGGAGGGTGTTAAACCGTTCATATTCCCGTGATTCTGTCCGAAAAATGTTGCTCCCGTCCCGGAAGGAACCTGGTAACTTTATGATTGCCTTTTTATTTCCTTCGGATTTTCATTATTATTCCCCGCAGGTGATTAAATTTGTGGTTTTAAAGCAAAGGGGTTATGTCAAAAATACTTGTAATTGACGATGAACGGAGTATACGCAATACGTTGAAGGATATCCTGGAATACGAAAAATACGAAGTTGATCTTGCTGAGGACGGGAAGAAAGGGATCGATAAAGTAAAGCAGGGAGAATACGATATTGTTCTTTGCGATATAAAAATGCCGGGCCTCGATGGCATTGAAGTCCTGGAGCAGATTTACTCCCTTGCTTCCGATACGCCGGTCGTCATGATTTCAGGGCACGGGAATATTGATACTGCAGTGGAGTCGATAAAAAAAGGGGCTTACGATTTTATTGAAAAACCTCTCGATCTGAACCGCCTGCTGATTACTATTCGTAATGCAATGGACAAATCAACCCTGGTAAATGAAACCAGGAACCTGAAAAAGAAGGTTAGCAAAAAATATAAAATCGTAGGGGAATCTCCAGCCATAAAAAAGGTGATTGAAATGGCTGACCGGGTGGCGCCTACCGATGCCCGTGTTTTAATCACCGGTGCGAACGGAACAGGAAAAGAACTGGTAGCCCACCGTATTCACGAAAAAAGCAAACGATCGGCTGGTCCTTTTGTGGAGGTCAACTGTGCAGCCATTCCTTCCGAATTGATTGAAAGTGAACTGTTCGGCCACGAAAAGGGGGCGTTCACGACGGCACTGAAACAGCGAAAAGGGAAATTTGAACAAGCCACCGGGGGTACGCTTTTTCTCGACGAAATTGGGGATATGAGCCTTTCGGCGCAGTCAAAAGTATTGCGAGCACTCCAGGAAAGTGTCATTTCCCGGGTGGGAGGCGATAAGCATATCACAGTGGATGTACGGTTGCTTGCCGCTACAAATAAAAATATTTCTGAAGAAATTCGTGAGAATCGTTTCAGGGAAGATTTATACCATCGCCTCAGTGTAATATTGATTCACGTACCTGGCTTGAACGAGCGTTTGGAAGATATACCCCTGCTGGCCAGTCATTTTATCAGCCAGATTTGCAGTGAATATGGAATGCCCGAAAAATCAATAACCGATAGTGCCATCGTTGAACTTCAAAAAATTAACTGGACGGGAAACATCCGGGAATTACGCAATGTGATTGAACGTCTGATAATCCTGTGCGACAAAAAAATTACCGGTGAAGATGTGTTAAAGTATTCCATGCCTATTGATCAAAAAATCGGCAAATAACGGATTTTAGCGGTACATGAGGGTGCCTTCCGTTATTTTTTTACTGAAATTTGCCGGCAAATGACGAAAGATGCCAAAAACAGCTGATCCGCTGCCCGACATGGAAGCATACAGGGCACCAAGTTGGTAAAGATTTTTTTTGGATTTTTCAATTTCGGGATAAAGGGGAAAAACACTTTTTTCGAAATCATTTACAACAACATTTTTCCACTGCTCCACTGGCAGTGTTTCTATTTTTTTTAAATTGAAAGCAGGCGGAGCCGGATGCACATTTTTAAAGGCTTCCCGGGTACTAACCGAACATTCCGGTTTTAGTATAACCACCTGGAATCCGGAAAGATCGATTTTTAGGGAATGGAGGCGGTCGCCAATGCCTGTTGCAAAAGCAGGTTTGTTTTCAATGAAAAAGGAACAGTCAGCCCCGATTTTTGTTGCATATCCTTTTAATTGTTCCGCATTTAATGAAAGCCTGAAATAGTCATTCAGCATTTTAAGAGTAAATGCAGCATCGGAAGAACCACCGCCCAAACCGGCACCAGGTGGAATCATTTTATGCAAATGAAATTGGACAGGAGGAATGTCAAAATCATCTTTCAGCAAACGCCAGGCTTTAAGCACCAGGTTGTTGCCAGGAGGTTCGTTGACAGGAATTCCTGATAACGTTAATTTTGGTTCACTTGATTCTGCCATTTCCAGGGCATCTGTCAGCTGCACCGGGTAAAAAACAGTTTCAAGATGATGATACCCATCGGCTCTTTGGGAAATCACATGGAGGCCGATATTTATTTTTGCATTTGGAAAAGCGATCATGATAAAAAA
>JAGYMR010000021.1 GCA_018400515.1 Tangfeifania sp. | reverse complement strand
CGGCCGCCGAAGTCGATGGCTGCCTGTGCCAGGCAGTCATCCATGGGCAGGCAGAATCCGTACCTTTCCATGCCTTTTTTATTTCCCACTGCCTGGCTGAAAACTTCTCCCAGGGCCAGGGCAGTATCTTCGATGGTATGATGTTCATCCACTTCCAGATCTCCTTTTACCTGAATGGTAAGGTCAACTCCTGCATGGCGGCTGATCTGTTCAAGCATGTGATCAAAAAATTTCAGTCCGGTAGCGATCTTCGATTTTCCGGTACCATCGAGGTTCAGTTTTACAACGATATGTGTTTCCCGGGTGGTGCGTTTGACCTTTGCAGTTCGCTGAGGTGCTGCCACCACGGCATATATTTCGTCCCAATTGCTGCATATTGCTGCGCAATTTTTGGACAGTTCCTGTTCTTTCAGTGCTCCCGACAGGCTCCCGTCATTGAGCAGAACCCCCTTCGCCCCCAGGTTCCGGGCCAGCTCGATATCGGTCAGCCGGTCGCCGATAACAAAACTGCCGGGCAGGTCGTATTCTCCACTCATGTATTTTTCCAGCAGGCCGGTCCGCGGTTTCCGGGTCGGCGCATTGTCTTCCGGAAAGCTTTTATCGATGAGCACCGCATCAAAAACAATCCCTTCGTTTTCAAAAGCACGCAGCATTTTTTTGTGCGCCGGCCAGAAGGTATGCTCCGGGAAGGAATCCGTTCCAAGGCCATCCTGGTTGGTGATCATCACCAGTTCATAATCCAGCTTTTGGGCGATGTTATAAAGATTCCGGAACACGCGGGGTATGTATTCCAGCTTTTCCAGCGAATCGATTTGTTCGTCTTCCGGTTCAAAGATGAGGGTGCCATCGCGATCGATAAAGAGTGCTTGTTTCATACCAGTTTTTTCAAGGCTTTGAGTAAAATTTCGTTTTCTTCGGAGGTGCCGATGGTAATCCGGAGGCTGTCTTCGCAGCGATGGATCCTGGAGCGGTCCCGGACAATCACCCCCTGTTCCCGGAGGAATTCATAGATTCCTTTGGCATCGTGCATTTTTATCAGGATAAAGTTGGCATCGGACGGGTATATCCGGACCACAAAAGGAAAATCTTTCAGCAGTTCAGCCATTTTTGCCCGTTCGGCCCTGATCAGTTTGATCCATTTGTTAACCTGTTCCCGGTTTCCGATCCACTCCATGGCTTTTTCCTGTGTCAGAACATTCAGGTTATAGGGGTATTTGATTTTGTTGAGAACCGCGATGATCGCCGGTGCGGCAAAGGCCATTCCCAGGCGAATCCCGGCCATGCCCCATGCTTTGGAGAACGTTTGGAGAACGACCAGGTTGGGGAATTCATTCAAATGGGGCAACAGTGATTTTCCCGGGGCAAAGTCAATGTAAGCCTCATCGAGCACAACAATGCCGGTGAAATTCCGGGTGACCTCCAGCACCGCCTCTTTTTTCAGGCAGTTCCCGGTAGGATTATTGGGAGAACAGAGGTAGGCAAGTTTGCTGTGGACATCGGTTTCTTCGAGGAGTTTGCCGGGGTCCAGCTCAAAATTTTCAGTAAGCGGGACCTTTCTTACCTCCACATTATTGATATTGGCAGCCACTTCGTACATTCCATAGGTCGGATTCATCGTCAGGATATTGTCTTTTCCGGGGTCGCAAAAGGCACGCATCAGCAGATCGATGGGTTCATCGCTGCCATTTCCCAGGAAAATGTTATGGGGGTGGGAGCCTTTGAGCAGGGCCACTTTTTCTTTCAGCTGTTTTTGCAGGGGATCGGGGTAGCGGTTGTAGGGCTGGTTAAATGGATTTTCGTTGGCATCGAGAAAAACCATGGCCGCACCTTGGTATTCGTCCCGCGCAGATGAATAGGGTTGGAGGTTGCTGATGTTTTTCCGGAGGAGTTTTTCGAGGTTCATTTGATCTTGGAATTAATTTCTTTTAACCGGATCGTTACCGCATTTTTATGGGCCTGCAACTGCTCGGCTTCAGCCATTGTTTCAATGGCAGGGCCGATCGATTGCATTCCCTCTCTGGTCAGTTCCTGGAAGGTGATCTTTTTCATAAAGCTGCCGGTGGTGACACCGCTGTATGCCCGGGCCCAGCCATTGGTCGGAAGGGTGTGATTCGTTCCTGATGCATAGTCGCCGGCACTTTCGGGGGCATAGTTCCCCAGGAATACCGATCCGGCGCTGATCACTTTTTCGGCCAGCTGGTGGCAATTTTCGGTTGACAGGATCAGGTGCTCCGGAGCGTAGGCATTCACCATGTCAATGGTTTTCTGTTCATCTTCCATCACGATCATCCGGCTGTGTTCAAGTGATTTTTCAGCCAGCTCGCGCCGGGGAAGCTCCTCAAGCTGGAAGCCGATCTGTTTTTTCACTTCCCGGACCAGTGCTTCGGTATTTCCGATAAGCACCACCTGGCTGTCGGGACCGTGTTCTGCCTGCGATAGCAGGTCAGCTGCTATAAAGGCAGGGTTGGACGATTCGTCGGCAACGATCATAACCTCCGAGGGGCCCGCGGGAAGGTCAATGGCCACATCGTTCATGCTGACCAGTTGTTTGGCGGCATTCACGTATTGGTTGCCCGGACCGAAAATTTTATCCACCCGGGGGATCGTTTCGGTACCGTAAGCCATGGCTCCGATGGCTTGTGCCCCGCCCGCCCGGAAAATTGTTTCCGTGCCGGCCAGTTTTGCTGCGTAAAGGATGGCGGGGTGAATGGTGGCATCCTTTTGGGGCGGGGTGCATAATACAATCTCGTTACATCCTGCTATCCGGGCAGGAATGCCAAGCATCAGCACCGACGAAAAGAGCGGAGCTGAGCCCCCTGGGATATACAAACCCACCTTCTCAATGGGCAGGGCTTTCTGCCAGCAGGTAACCCCCGGAGCAGTGGTTATTTCCATGAGTTCCGGTTTTTGCTGGGCATGGAACGTTTCGATGTTCAATGCCGCCAGGTGCATCGCACTTTTCAGAGAAGCATCCAGCTTTTCCTCCGCAAGGGCGATCTCTTCGGGTGAAACACGAATCTCTTCCGGGGCGATCCCGTCAAACTTCAGGGTGTATTCCCGCAAAGCACGGTCTCCTGATTTTTTTACGGTAGTTAAAATTTCCTGCACCTTTTGGTGTAATCCCGATACATCAAATAGCGGACGCTCCAGAAGGGAGGGCCACCTGCTTCTCTCAGGATTGATGGTGATCTTCATAATTGTTGCTGTTACTGCAGTTGCCGTTACCGGCAGCGTTCTTCTTTCAATGATTTTACTTATTGCTCCGGGCCAATTTCCGAAAATTTTCAATATCCTGTCCCGCTGTCCCGGCGGGAGTTCGTTGCGCACCGGCTAAAAGATCATTTTTTCGATGGGGACCACAAGGATTCCTTCCGCCCCGGATTTTTTCAATTTACCAATAATTTCCCAGAAATCATCCTCCGCAATGACCGAGTGCATCGAGCTCCACCCTTCCTGGGCCAGAGGAACGACTGTCGGACTTTTCATTCCGGGCAGCAGACCGGCTACTTCCTCAATTTTTTCATTGGGGGTATTAAGCAGGATGTATTTTTTGCCCTCCGCACGTTGTACCGACTCCATCCGGAAGATGAGTTCATCCAGGATTTCCTGCTTCGCCGGAGAGAGGTCGGGGCGGGCAATGAGTACCGCTTCGGAATGCATCACGATTTCTGCCTCTTTCAGCCGGTTGCTGACAAGGGTGGAACCCGAACTGACGATGTCAAAAATGGCATCAGCCAGCCCGATGCCCGGGGCAATTTCCACCGATCCGCTGATAACATGGATCTCCGCGTCAACCTTGTGTTCATCCAGGAATTTTTGAAGGATCTTCGGGTACGAGGTGGCAATTTTTTTTCCGTTGAAAAACGACGGGCCCGTATAGTCCTCTGATTTTGGAATGGCCAGTGACAGGCGGCATTTGCTGAATCCAAGCCGCTTGGCAATCCCCGCATTCTCCTGTTTTTCTGCCCACTCATTTTCGCCCACAATGCCCACATCGGCCACTCCGTCGGCCACGGTTTGCGGAATATCGTCATCCCGCAGGAACAAGGCTTCCATCGGGAAGTTTTTGGCGGACGAAACCAGCTTTCTTTTTCCCGTAAACAGATCAATGCCGGATTCCCGGATCAATTCCATTGAAACTTCATTTAACCTGCCTTTGGTTTGAATGGCAATTTTAAGTCTTTCCATTTTTGGTCGTTTAAGTCGAATAAAAAAGGCCTGCCTATGCCGGCAAGCCTTCTGATTTTAAATATTTTAAGACAAAACAAAACAACATCAGCTTACCAACAGTTCTGGTGTTTCAGGTGATGTCCGTGATGTCCGTGTCCGTAAATCATGTTGCTGTAATTTTTTGCAATATTAGCGATTAATTTAAATATGTGCAATGCATCGCTTGTGAAAGGGGCATAATTAAAAATTTATTTACGTTTATTTTGTTTACTTGTTCAGGAGTGGGTATCCAGGTGGATTGTTCCGGTCATGTAAGTAGCTGCTTTCCCCCCGATTTCAACCCGGTCGCCGGCATGCCTGCAATACAGGATTCCTCCCCGTTTTGATATCTGTTTGGCTACCAGCTCCTTTTGGTTTAGTTGATTCGCCCAGAAGGGAACAAGCATGGTATGCGCTGAACCGGTAACCGGGTCTTCATCGATTCCTTCGAGGGGAGCAAAGAACCGCGAGACAAAATCAAATTGTCTGGAAGCAGCTGTTGCAATGATTCCACGTGCATCAAAGGTTTTCAGGTATTCCATTCCGGGCCGGAGCAACCGGATATCTTCTTCCCGGGGAAAGAGAAAGAGCAGGTCTTCCCTTCCCCGGTAACATTTTCGGGGGCGGGTACCGAATGCGCGGTCCGTATTTTCCGGCAGCGGTATCGCTTCAAATCCGGAGGCGGGAAAATCAAGCACAATGCGGTCCTTCTCTCTTTTTACGTTTAGGATTCCGCTTCTTGAGGAGAATCGGAGCTGTTTTTTTGATGGATCCAGGTAATTGAAAATAACATGCGATGAAGCCAGGGTGGCATGGCCGCACAGCAGGACTTCGGTCACCGGGGTGAACCAGCGTATATGGTAGCCATCTCCTTCCGGAACAAAAAAGGCGGTTTCCGAAAGGTTGTTCTCCAGGGCGATGTTTTGCATCACGTCCGGGGGAAGCCATTTTTTGAGGGGAACAACCGCTGCGGGGTTTCCGCTGAATAGTTTTTCTGTGAAAGCATCTATTTGAAAGATCTGAAGTTCCATTTTTTCAGGCATTAAAATTTCACCGTAAGCTTAATATTTATTTTCCGGTCGGTCAGGTAGTTGGGGACAGCAAAGCGGTCGCCATACATGCTCGAGACCCAAAAATACGAGATAGTATTTTGAATGTTCAGCAGGTTAAAAACCTCGACACTGGCCCACATATCGTTGATGTGTCTGAAGAAGCTGTTTTTTGAAGGGCGGGCCGCGCTGATAAGCACTTTTGAGAAGCCCATGTCGATCCGGCGGTAAGGGGGCATGCGGAAAATGGATTCCGCGCTTTCGGAGCGGGGAGGACTTGTGGGCAGTCGGGCTCCGTAGAAACCCGAAAGCTGCATTTTATAGGAGGGGTTGCCGGGAAGGTAGTCCTGAAAAAAGAGGCTGAAATTGACCCACTGGTCGGTGGGACGCGGAATGTACCCATGGCCGTCGCCCAGAATATCCTCCCGGGTCTCCATCAGGGAAAGGCTGGCCCACGACTGAACGCCGCTGACAAATTCCCCGTTGATCTTCATATCCAGTCCGGCCGCATAGCCCTGCGACTCTTTTTCTGCCAGGTAGCGGATCTGAACGTTGTCGACCTGGTAGGGGATGAGCCGGTACATCCATTTATAGTAGGCTTCAGTTGTAAAGCGGAAAGGGCGGTCCCAGGCGGTAAAGATGTAATCGGTTCCGGCCACTACCTGAAAGGACCGCTGGGCTTTTGAGTCTTCCCGGACGGATCCGTCGCTTTTTTTCAGTTCTTTAAAAAAAGGCGACTGGTGATACATTCCAGTCGAGAGGCTGAAGGAGATTTTATTTTCCCAATCGGGATAATAGCTTACTGAGGCGCGCGGACTTAGCAGCAATTCTTCGTTAAAGTCCCAGTAGTTGAACCGGATGCCACCGTTTAAATACAGATCGCCGGAGCGTACCGGCAGGTCCCAGGTGTCCTGGATATATCCTGTAAGGCGGTTGGACTGGATTTTGTTGCGGCTGTTCAGGGTATAATAGAGCAAAACTTCGGTGTCGGAATAGGGGATGGAATACCCGGTGGAGTCGCGGTAGACCCATTCATTCATTTTATCTTCCAATTTTTCATGCTGGAATTTAATTCCCCAGTTCACCAGATGGTGTTCGGAGTTGTAGGCACCTTTGTGGGCAAAGCTCACCACAGTGGCATCGAGGTAATTCCGGGCATGGTTGAGGAAAGAGCCCACGCCGAGGTTCAGAATGCTGTCGCCGAATTCGCTGGAAGCCATGTTGCGTTCCAGCTGGTTCAGGTAGTATTGGCCGAGGATATCGTAGGTCTCTTTTTCCGAAGTCATAAAGGCGGATGCAATGAATTTCAGGTTCAGGTTCAGGTTGGGATGGTAATCGCCTGAGAGTGCCCCGACACTGGTTTTGAATTCATCTACCTCCTGGCCTTCGAAGAAAATGGTGGTGCTTAGCGGGTTGTTCCATGTTCCGAAGGTCGTCCGGCGGGTTTGCGGGATGAACTGGTATTGATTTTGAGCCATGTTTCCCAGAAAGGAGAGGTTGAACTTGCTGGAAAGCCGGTAGGTGATAAATGTTTGAAAATCGATGAACCGGGGGGTGTATTCCCCCTTTTCGTCGAGCCCTCCCAGCATATAACTGTTGGTTTTATAACGGATCCCGGAAATGTGAGAAAGCCTGCCGTTCAGGGTCACATCCTCAAAGTGGGCTGTTGCACCGAGCAGGCTCATCGAGGCCGATCCCCTGAATTCACTGGGTTTTCTGTATTTTATGTCCAGAACGGACGACATTTTGTCGCCGTATTTGGCATCAAATCCGCCCGCTGAGAAATCAATGGTGGAAACCAGGTCGCTGTTGATAAAACTGAGTCCCTCCTGTTGGCCTGCCCGGATGAGGAATGGGCGGTAGATCTCAATATCGTTCACATACACCATGTTTTCGTCGAAGTTCCCTCCCCGCACCGTATATTGAGCGCTGAGTTCATTGTTTGTGGAAACGCCGGGCAGGGTTTTAATGAGGGCCTCTACACCACCGGTGGCGGCTTCCGGCATGATCTCGGTGAATTTCGGATCGATGTGGGTTACATTGGCTCCGTTGCGGCGTTTTTCGGTGATCACCACTTCTGCCAGCTGAAGGTCGGTGGCATTCAGGGTGATATTCCGGAAAACCCGCTCTTCCGGGGCAGCGTTCACCGTGTCGGTAACCGTTGCATAGCCCAGGGATTTAAAAACGATGATCACCTCTTCTTCGGCAGGAATGCGCAGCAGGTAATTCCCCTCCCGGTTGGAGCTTGTTCCGAGCGGATAATTTTTCAATCCGATGTTGACCATGTCGAGCGGATGCCCGTCCTGGTCTTTTATAATCCCCCGGAGGGTGGCATTACTGCTTTGCCCGTAAAGGGAGAAGCCGGCAATTACCAAAAACAGGAAAATAATAAAATGTTTTTGCATCATCGGCACAAAACTAACAAACCAATTATAAAGCCAACTTTTTATCGGGAAATTAATTGTGAAGGAGTGTTTTTTTTATTGATTTGCGTTGGATGGAAGTGAAAAGGAAAATACGGAACCTTTCCCTGACTCGGATTCGACCCAGATCGTTCCATTGTTTTTTTCAACCAGGTCTTTACAAATGATCAACCCGAGACCCGTTCCCTTTTCGCCATTCGTCCCTACGCCCGGTTTGTTTTCATTTAGATGAAAAAGCCGGCGTACTTTCTTTTCCGGAATTCCAATACCTGTATCCCTGATTTTTATGATTACCGAATCAGTTTCAGCTTTTGCTTCGGCTGCTACAACTCCCTCTGCCGGGGTGAATTTAATTGCATTGGAGATCAAGTTGCGGATAACGGTGGTTATCATTTCTTCGTCGGCATAGATCAAAGCACCGGGGGGAACGTTGTTGATGAGCCGGATATTTTTTTGTACGGCATCTTGCTGCAGCAGGCTGAAGCATCGCTCGACAATGAAATATAATCCGGTGTTTTGGGGCGTTACGGTTATTTTTTTTCGTTGTGAACGTGACCAGGTTAACAGGTTTTCCAGAAGGTTGGATATGTCTCTGGACAATTGAAAAATGAGCTGGTTGTATTTCCGGATCTCTTCAACGGAGTAGTTGGGATATCCTTGTTCAATCAGCTCCGAGAAACCGATGATGTTGTTGATCGGCCCCTTCAGGTCGTGACCAATGATCGAGAATAGTTTATCTTTGGTCGCATTGAGATCTTTTAACCGCCCTTCGCTTTTCTTGAGGGCTTGTTCTGCCCGCTTTTGTTCGGTAATGTCTTTGGCGGTGGCGATCACGCCGTCAATAAGGCCCGAAGACTTGCGGTGAGGGTAGTAGTTCAGTTCCAGAATTTTGAACTTGTCTCCGCGGAGTGTGCCTTCATATTCCATAAAAACCGGTTGGCCGGTAAGGCACTCTTTTATGGCCGGTTTTATTTTTTCTTCGAAATTGTCCTCTCCCCAGATGATGCTGCCCGTTTTGCCAATGATCTCCTCCGTTTCTATTTTGTAAAAAGTATTGAAAGCACTGTTTACAAAAACGTATTTGAATTTCCTGTTAATGAAAGAGGCCGGTTCAGAAATAGTATTTAAAATTTCTTTTTGATAATGGAAGTACCTGTTTTTCCGGTTTCGGTTTGTGCGTTTCATGCGTGGAAAAAATTGTTTATTTCAAGGGGAATACCGAGCCACTGCCCTGTTGGCAAGGGAGTGCCGGTTTTTTCTCAGGCCCTGTTGGTACCGGCTTCTGTCCGATTGAAAAGCGTGCACTGTTTTGATCGTGTTGTCCCATACTTTTGTTTATTCCCGATAAATGTCCCGTGTAATTCAATTTTATGATTTCTAAACTAATAAAAATTATCGTGATTGCTCACGGATTTAAGATAAAAAACTTTTTAAATTTTTTCAAACATTAGCAACCGGAAGTCCATGGCCTGTGAACCGGGAATTTTTGTGGCTTTCAGTGAAAGGATGCCTTTCTCCTTCTTCAGGTGGAGGATCCCCATATTCAGTGGTTTAAAATCTTTTACGTAGGATTCGATTCGAACGGTCCGGTCGTTTTCGCTGCCGGTTAACGGCGGGTTGTGCGGTTCCTGGATTTCTGCGGAAAGTTTTTCTCCGGCAAAGTTCAGTTCGACGACTGCTCCCGTATCACGGGGAGCACATGTGTAGTATATTTCCACTTCATAATCACCTTCTGAAAGGACCTCAGTATTCCAGGTAATGCTGTCACGGGTGCTGGTCCAGTTGGTAAAAAAAGAACAATTCGGGAACCGGGAGGAACGTTCAATGCTGCCATGGGCATTTCCGTCGCGGGCCGGGAGCTGGGTGAAAGCGAATCCGGGAGCCCCGATGGTAAAGGGACGGGGGGCTTTTCCGGGGAGTTTTTTCAGCACCCCTTTTTCCCACTGCGCTTTTTCCCGGAGGAGTGTCTCTTTTATGGCCGGATGCTCCCCGGAGATGTCAGTGGTTTGCCCGGGATCCTTTTCCATATCAAACAGCCGGTTTTCATGGTCCAGCCTGTATTTCTGACTCCTTACACTTGTGCGGTTTCTCCAGTGGTTGATAAGATACCGTTCAGCAAGGGCGGGGGAGTCGCTGACCAGGAATTTTTTCAGGCTCATTCCGTCGGCCGGCTTCTCCGGCGCGAAAGGGATACCGGCCAGATCCGCCAGGGTAGGCAGCAGGTCTATGGCTCCGGCAATGTTCCGGACTTTTTTCCCCGGTTCAAGAGTCCCCTCCCAACAGATGAAGAGGGGCGACCGTACACCTCCCTCATCCGTGTGTCCCTTTTTTCCTTTCATGCCGCCGTTCCAGCGCCAGCTGTTGGGGCCGTTATCCGAGAGGTAAAGAATGATTGTTTTCTCTTTCAGGTCTGTTTCTTCCACTTTTTTCAGGATACGGCCTACATTCCAGTCAATGTTTTCACACATGGCCAGGGCTGCCCGGGTGTATGGGATGTCCTCCTTTTCCGGGTCGCGGTGAAGCATTTCCAGTTTTTTGTTTTTAAACCGGTTCCACCAGCGGTCGGGAACCTGCATGGGGCCGTGCGGGGTGTTGTAAGGCAGGTAAAGAAAAAAGGGGCGGTTTTTGTTTTTTTCAATGAAATCCATTCCATGACTGGTCAGGTCATCAATGATGAAACCTTTGCCCCGGATCAGCCGGCCGTTATGCTCGAGCAGGGGACTGAAATAATTTCCCCAGTGCCCTGAGCAAAAGCCGTAAAAATCGTTAAATCCCCGGGCATTGGGGTGGTAGGGGGGCTGCATGCCGTTATGCCACTTACCGTATGCAGCCGTGGCATATCCTGCCTCCCTGAATACTTCAGCAATGGTGGTTTCATCAAGGTCAAGCCGTTCGCCACCGGCTGAGGTGGAATAGACACCGCCCCGCACATGGTAACGCCCTGTAAGCAGCTCGGCACGGGTGGGAGAGCAGACCGGGCATACAAAAAAATGTTCGAAGGATACGCCATTACTGGCCAGCCGGTCGATGTTGGGGGTTGCAATGTTGGTATTTCCGTGAAAACTCAAGTCTCCCCATCCCTGGTCGTCGGCGATTATCAGGATGACATTGGGAGGCCGCCCTTCGCTTTTTGGGGAAGAAGTGCACCCTGAAAAAATCAGGGGAAAAGTGCAAACAAGCATGCACCGGAAAATAAAATGGGGATATAAAAAAACGTGCCCAAGGCTCTGAATGAAATTGTTTTGATTTCCGGGAATCCTCCCTGGAAAGCATTTTTTTAAACGGCTGAATGCGTTCATGGATTTTTGGTTTTTTTAGTTCGCTGGCATTGATGATCGTTCCTCTCAAAGATAGGCAAAATTAATGAGTGTTTTTCAATAAGGTCCGGAACGGCGTTAGTAACGGAAAAGAAACGATCATCTGTATTCCAGAACAAAAAATGTGAAAAATTGTTAAAAAGATGTACAAATGTTTAAATAGAAGAACAATAGCACGTAGTAGAACGGGTTCAATTTTTTTTTATTCAATTTTATTTATTTTATTTGCCTTCAGAATTTAAAATACCAATTCCGGAATTTCTACAACTACATAAGTTGAATTAATTCGCTTTTTTCTGAGAAAAACCGCCCTGCTTGCCGGGGCGGTTTGGTTTTTCCGGCTGATCAATGCCCCCTTCCGTGTTTCCATTCCCGGGAAACCTTTTATTGCGCTCATCATGAGAATTATCGATTTCCCAGCTTGTTTTTTGTAAACAATAGCAGCTTTAAGTTTGTCGAATGGTTCAATTTTAATAAAATAGTCCTATTTTTGCAGGTCTTTTCATTTCAATTTATTTTCAAAAATTTATGATACTTCCCGGAGAAATTGAGGAAGCAAAACTTACCGGAAATGAGCTGAACCGGTGCCGGAAAAAGCGAAAGATTCTGAAACTTTTATATGCACAGGGTTCTTTGTCGGGTAGGGAGATCAGCCAAAAGGTCAGTGTTAGTTTACCAACAGCCCTTGCTTTTTTGAAAGAGCTCACAGAAATGGGGCTGGTAGAGGTTAAAGGAACGGGAACGTCCCGTGGAGGAAGACGGCCGGTTCTATTCCGGCTCAGAAAAGATTCCAATTATGTTATTGCCTGTGAAATTGGCCGTTACCAGGCGAAAATCGGTATTTTCAATCCCAATAACCAACAGATAGGTTCGTTTGTTTATTTTTCTACGGGTATTGATGATGAAGGTCTTGCCGGTAAGGTTTATCAGCATGCCTGTGCGTTGGAGGAATCCAATGGTATTGCTCAGGATCATATTTTTGCAGTGGGCGTATGCATGCCGGGGCTGGTTGATTCGGAAAAAGGCATCAATTATACCATTAAGAACAAGGAATTCCGGAATTTGAAAGAGCGCCTGGAGGAGAAATTCCACCGGCTGGTGTACATCAACAACGATGCCCGGATGCAGGCCTTTGGAGAATATGTTTTTGGTGCTGCCCGCGGTGCGGTGAATGCCCTCGTGGTGAACTGGAGCTGGGGGATTGGATTGGGGACCATCATCAACGGAAAGTTATATAACGGTTCGAGGGGGTTCGCTTCCGAGTTATCCCACATCCAGGTGGTGGAGGATGGGGATCTCTGCATCTGCGGGAAGCGGGGATGTTTGGAGACAGTTACATCGGCCTATGTATTATTGCGGGAAGCCATTAAAGGTATCGAGCAAGGCGTCATTTCCCAGTTAACCAAAAAATTTGGGGGAAGCACGCAACATTTGAAGCCGGAGGATGTGATCGCTGCTGCCCGGGGCGGTGATGAATTTTCGATCCAACTGTTGCATGAACTTGGACTGGCCATGGGGAAAGGCCTTTCTATCACCATTCAGCTTTTCAACCCTGAAATCATCGTTTTAGGCGGGCCGCTTTCTGCTGCCCGGCAATTTATTTTAACTCCCATCCAGCAATCCCTGAATAAATATTGTCTGCCGGAACTTGTGGCTAATATAGAAATTAAAATTTCGGACCAATGGGAGAAAGCCGGTTTGCTGGGGCTCACCGCCACCCTTTTTCAAATGATCTTCGGGGATATGAAGGTTTTTACTTGTTAAGAGAACCTGAAAATTGCGTCTATGCATTAAGTCCGCTGACCTCCTTATATTTGTCTTCGAAAGGATCATTTACAAATCGTAGACCCTGCCAAAATCCCCGCAAGGTCTTTCAGAGCTTGAATCCGGAAGATGGATAACTCCTGCCGGCCTGTCATTAATTTTTTCCTGACTGATAAAAAATGCCCCGTTCCTGCCGTATATGATGTATCTTTCCTTCACTTTCTAGAGCTTCAAGGTATTTGTTTATTTCGTTTACATGGGTTCCCAGGATCTGGGCCAGATCGTCGGCGGTACACGGCCGGCGGTCGATCGTTCCGAGGATGGCGGATTCCACATCCTGCCGGTAGGATTGAATTTTCTTGCGCTGGGGGGCTTTGGCAATAATCTCCACATTGCTGAGCTGCCAGAAATCGATGATTTTTTCGAGCTCCTCATGTGTGGCCTGCTTCAGGTTTTTATGCCATCCGGGCCGGTCGAGGGTATTTAGTTGTATCCGGTCGGGATTGATTTTACGGAAGGCTTTTTTCAGTTCGGTCAGTTCTTCCGGGGAGTCATTATAACCCGGCAGAATAAATACTTCCAGCCAGACATTCCCGGTAAAGTTTTTCCGGAAATCTGCCAGTCCCTGAATACAGGTCCGGATATCCAGTCCCCGCGCAGGAATGTTGATCTTTTTAAAGGTTTTTTGTGTGGCTGCATCAAGGGAGGGGAGCACCAGGTCGGCTTTATTCAGTGCTTCACGTACCTCCTTCCGGGAAAAGAGTGTGCCGTTGGTCAGCACGGCCACCGGGATTTCCGGGTGGTTCTCTTTGATAAAGTCGATGATCTCCTCCAGGGCGGAATTCAGGGTCGGCTCGCCGTAGCCTGAAAATGTGATGTAATCAGGTGCGGGATTGGATGCCAGATACTCTTTTAGTTCCGCAATGATCTTTTTCCCGGAGATGTATTCCCTCCGTTCAGTGGTGAGGTTGGTTGTTTTTCCCACTTCACAGTAGATGCAGTTGAGGGAACACACCTTTTTGGGGACCAGATCAATTCCGAGTGACATTCCCAGCCGGCGGGAGGGTACAGGTCCGAAAAGAGAACTGTAGTGTTGTGTCACTTTCGTTTATCGTTAAGCAGTTCTTCCCGAACCATGGTATGGCCACACTCCGGGCATTTTATTTCCGTGCATTTAAGTCCTTGCCGGTGAGGAGTTTTATGGCCGCATTTGGCGCATATACAAAATCCCCCTGGGCCGTAAGCCCCTCCTTTGTTTCGGCCTCTGCCCCCGGCAGATCCTCCTGTTCGTTTTCCAAAACGCATAATAATTTTGTTTTAAAGAATGCAGGCGGGTTCCCGCCTGCATGTTAATCCTCATTTTTTTCTTTGCGGACCTGCTCCAGCTCTTTCTCGGCCTGTGACAGCTGGTTTTTCAGGTAGCTGACTTCATTTTCGAGCAGCGACTCTTCGGATGCCCCGGGAATATATCCTTCCGCGTAACCCGGTGCCGGGTTTCCCCAGCGGAAACCCCAGCCTCTGCCGCCGCTCCAACCAGCTCTGCGGCCAAAGCCTCTTCCTCTGCCGCGTCCGAAAAACCTGAATCCGCGGGCGGAAACGCCGCGATTGTTTTCATTGCAAACGCCCATCTGACGGCCGGTCATCGGGCCGGCTCCATTTGGTCCTGTTCCATTAAATCCTGGCATAATATAGCCTCCTTTCTTTTAAAAATTGGTGCAGCACCTTCCGTGTCCAAACCCGCCGGCCAGGTTTTGCAACTGGGTCGAGTGGCATTCGGGACACTTCAGGAGCCTGCTGTTGATTTTTGTTCTGAATAAATTTCCACAGTTCAAACAGCGGTACAAATTGTTCCGGAAATGAATATTTCCGCCTTCGATGGTCAACCTTTTTCCGCTGACCAGCGAATCTGTGATTTTTGCCCTCGCCACTGCCACCAACCGGGAAAAGGTGGACCGCGAAATTTGCATTTCATCTGCCCCCTCTTCGTGCGAAAGCCCTAAATGATCGGCCAGCCGAACCGCTTCATACTCGTCGATCGTGAGCCTGTTCCGCTGGAGGGATTTCGCTGCCACTCCTGCAGGTTTAAACTCTGTAAAGAGCGGAGGTGCATAAACCAATCGGTGATTTCTGGGTCTTGGCATTGATTTTACTATTGTTTGAACTAACACAAAGATAATGCACTAATGTGTAAAATCAAAATAAATTCAACATTTTTACACCCGGTAGAGGGGCATATTTTTTTGTAAATGACAGCTGCCAGGGGTTACAGCATTTTAAAAAAATATTTTTTTTCGGGGCAGGAGGATCTTCGTTCATTCAAACACTAAATTTCCGAAAAATCCGGGTTGGTGGAAGTCCGGGTTTTCGGTCCTGATGGGATTCCATGAAATGAAATGGGGTTCGGAAGTTTCGTCCCCGCATTTGTAGAAATTGCCTTTAGCTTTCCTTTCGTTGAGGGTATTCATATTATTGAAAGCAAAACATTCCAGGGGGATGCGTACCAGGATCTCCCATTGGAAATCCCCTTTTTTCTCACTGAAAGGTTGATTCCCAAGCGAGGAAAGAGTTTCAATTTTTTCTACCGTCGCTTCAGGAACAAATTTCCGGTTATTCCGGTCCGGACCGTAGGCGAGGTGGATGGTACCGATGGCATTGCACTCAAAATTGTAATAGTTGGTTCCATCGAATGAGATAAAGAATTCCACGCAGCTGTCTTTATAAACATCCCCGTTGATGCGGGTTTCGCGGGCGAGGATGTATTTTTCCGACACATTATATTTCAGCCAGATGCCGTTTCCGACATGGCCGATGCGAAAAGAGACGCCCGGAAGGTAGGGGTAATTTTTCCAGTTCAGCTCCTGAACAGGGTGAGCAATTGCTTGCTTTTCAATAAGATGGTTCGTTTCCTCCAATCCGGGGGATTTTTTCACTTCCATTTTTTTTATGAACAGGTCCTTCATATTTTTTCAATTTGTTTTTTGTAAAGGTAATGAACCACCTATATTTGAGGTTATTTTTTAACCGAAATTTTCCCCATGGCTGAAACCCGCTTTATCATTGGATTAACAAAGCATCGATTTCTGGGCAGCGTTTTTCTGCCCTTTATAATCCGTGAGCAGGATACTTTTTTCTCGGTTGAGCGGCAGTTAACCCTGCGGGATTTGGACGATCCGGACCTGGACCTGCAGGCTTATGAAAGGGAGTTGGTGACCATTATTGAAAAATACAGTGATGAGCGGTTGATGAAACGGTTTTCGCGGGCGAAAAATGTTTCGGAATTTTTCGCCGGCATGGAAAAGGAGTATTTTGAGCGGTACATCTCTCCGTTTATTGACCAATGCATCTTTGATGCAGCGCGGATTCTCATGTTGAGTCCGGTGCGCCTGTTTAACAAGCGGGTAAAATATGCCAATCTGTATGCGGAAGATGAGATTCGCGTGCACGCTCTTTTCGGACGGCCGGTATTTTATTTTGAACGGACCCCGGAAGGGACCCGCTACCGGCTGCGGATTTTTCAGGGGGAGCGGGAGATCCCTTTAATGAAAAAAGATCTCAAGATCGTTACCAACGAACCGTGCCTGCTCGTTTTCCGCGGACAGCTGGTCGTTTTTGAAAAGCTGGATGCCAAAAAACTGACCCCTTTTTTCAGCAAGGAGTATGTTTCCGTTTCGCCGGCCTTTGAAGCGAAATATTATTCCGGTTTTGTCCGTAAGGTGGTCCGTGATTTTGATGTCAGGGCGACCGGATTTGAGATTCGGGACGAACCACCCCGGAAATCGGCCTCCCTCACCCTTGAAAAAAACCTGAACCTCGATCCCTGCCTTATTTTAAGGTTTCATTATGAAGATACGGCGTTTTTTTCCGGTTCCAAACGTTCGGTAGTTGTAAATTTTTACACGGAGGGAAAGCGTTATATTTTCCGGAAGATCCTGCGTGATTATGAGTGGGAACGGGGAGTGCAGGAAAAAGTCCTGCAATCGGGGTTAAAAGAGAAGAATGGCTCTTTTATTCTTCGGGGGATTGAGTTACTTGACCGGACGGATGCCCTGTACCATTTGGTTAACTGGTTAAATGAAACGAAACCGGAACTTGAAGCGGCCGGGATCCGGGTGAAGCAGGGGAAACTGGATAAAAGGTATTTTACGGGGAAGCAGCATCTTGAATTTAAACCCGCTCTGAAGGAGGACTGGTTTGACGTTTATGCGGTGGTGCGTTTTGGCGAATACCGGATCCCTTTCATCCGGCTGAAAAAGTATATTTTGAATGACATCCGGGAGTTTGAACTTCCCGACGGGCAGGTAGCGGTTATCCCGGAGGAGTGGCTGAATCGTTATAAAAGCCTGCTTCCTTTTGCCAAAAGCAGGGGGGAGCATCTGCAGTTTGGCCGGTCCCATTATGCCTTGGTTCAACACTTTTTACAGCCGGACGATGCTTCCATTGGGGAAAAGTTGCGGCAAATATCGGGGGGGGCGCCCAACATCCGGTTGCCCGGGGGGTTGCAGGCAGCGCTGCGAAGCTATCAAAAAGAGGGGTTCCGCTGGATGTATGGCTTACACCGGAACGGTTTCGGCGGCTGTCTGGCCGATGATATGGGTCTGGGAAAAACCCTGCAGACCCTGGCTTTATTGTTAAAACTGAAGCGGCCTGACCGGGAACCGGCAGCAGGGGCCTCCCCGGGCGGGGGAGGGCAGTTGTCGCTGTTCAATGACCTGTCACCGGCCGAAAAGGACCAGCCGGCAAGTTTGATTGTTGTCCCCACCTCCCTGGTGTATAACTGGGAGGCGGAAATTGAAAAGTTTGCCCCTGGTCTGAAGATATATAAGCATGTAGGATTACAGCGAAAAAAAGCGGAGGCGCTGGAAAGGGCGGTTTCCTTTTTCGATGTTATTCTGACCACCTACGGCATTGTGCGGAATGATGCAGAAGCCCTGTCAAAAATGAACTTTTTCTACCTGATCCTGGATGAGAGCCAGTATGTGAAAAACCCCTCCTCGAAAACCTACAAAGCGGTGATGAAACTGAAGTCAGCGCACCGGCTGGTGCTAACCGGAACCCCCATTGAGAATTCACTGTCGGATCTGTGGTCCCAGATGAATTTCCTTAACCAGGGGATGCTGGGCAACCTGGCTTTTTTTCGCCGCTATTTCATAACGCCGGTGCAGAAGTATGGCAATAAAGATCAAATGGAGAAACTGCAGATCCTGATCCGTCCTTTCATTTTACGGCGCACCAAGGAGGAGGTCGCCCGTGATTTGCCCCCGCTGATGGAACAGGTGGTGATGTGTGAAATGGAAAAGAAACAGGCCCGCATTTACGAAAAAGAGAAATCGGGGATCCGGAATTCCATTTTGGCGGAGTTCGACGGAGCGGGACCGAAAAAATCGGCCATGGTCATTTTACAGGGACTCACCCGCCTCCGGCAGCTGGCCAATCATCCCCGTCTTCTTGAGGATGCTTCCGGGGAGGAATCCGGAAAATTCGGAGAGGTTATCCGGATGCTGGAAAATGTCGTATCGGAAAATCATAAGGTGCTGGTTTTTTCCTCTTTTGTGAAACACCTTGAACTGTTAAAAACCGCGATTGAACAGAATAACTGGAAATATAGCATGCTAACCGGGCAAACGGCTGACCGGAAAAAGGTAATTTCCAGGTTTCAGGAAGAGGCGGATAACTGTATTTTTCTTATTTCCTTGAAAGCTGGCGGGGTGGGGTTGAACCTGACCGGGGCCGACTATGTTTTTATCATTGACCCGTGGTGGAATCCCGCTGCCGAAAACCAGGCAGTCAGCCGCGCCCACCGGATTGGTCAGCAGAAACATGTCTTCGTTTACCGGTTCATCACCGAAAATTCCATCGAAGAAAAAATACAACAGTTAAAAAACCGCAAAAGCCGCCTCGCCAACAAATTCATCAATTCCAATGACCCGTTGAAAGAGATTACCCGGGAGGAGATTATGAATTTACTGAAATAGTCTTTTTCGTTCATTCCATTGCTTGTGCCGGGGGAGGGAAATCCGAAAAATACAGGATACCGGTTCAGTTTTACCGGTTTGCCAACCGTCCGGCGCCGGAACTAATGCTTCGAAGCCAGCGGTTTCCCCTGTTTGTCGGCCGGAGTGCCCAGTTGTTCCAGCAACAGCCCAAGGACGGTTTCGATATGCGATTTTTCGAAGGAACAGTGCCCGTAGTTTACTACCGGGATGGAGGTCAGCAGATCATCGCAGCGGTGAAAAATTTTCTCCCCGTATAACTCCTGGTGCCAGTAGGGAGTGATATGATCGCCGGTGGTATGGATGATGACCAGGGGGATGGCTATCCGGCCGTCGGTTTCATAATGCATCACAAAATTCCGTGCCCTGATCCAGGAGGAATCGGCTATTCGCTGAACATGGCTGTTCACCCAGTAGTCGACTGACGGATCGGAACCTTCAAAGGCATACCCTGTTTCCATGTTGTTGTAAGGGACCCCTTTCATCTTTTCGAGCACATCATTGGTAAGCATGATATTGAACCTCAGCAGTCCAATGACCGCTTCTCCCATGGCATATGGATTGGTATAGTCCACGGGTACCCCGGTATATTTCAGGAGCAAAACAACCCTGTTGGCCGGATCCGGCAGGGGGTGCAAAGTGAATTCATTCTGCAGAATGCCTTTGATCACCATTTGCATGCTGGTCGCGGGATCTTCGCTTTTCCAGGCACTCATAACGGAGGAGTGAACCCCGTCCTGCGGATTCCCGAGGTTGATCCCCAGGAGGTCGAGTTCCGGTTTAAAGAAAAGGTTAAACAGCACATGGAAATCGCCGTTGTACTGCAGTTGTTTATAGAAACTCCCGATGGGACCGCACATTGAAATGGCCCCGTCAAACAGCTGCGGGTATTTTTCGATGGTTTTGACGGTGACCATTCCTCCTTCGGAAGGGCCACCCAGGATCAGGAAGTCGGGGGGCAAATACTGCGGATGGGCATGGAAAAACTCCTGAACCACCGTGGCCAGTTTTTTGACGTCTTTAACCGCATCCAGTACCACCAAACCGTTGGCCCGGTAACTGGTAGTGGCGTATCCCATGCCCATGCCGGTAATAATGTCCCGGAGGGCCTCTTTTTCCATAGTGCCGATGCTGTCTGCAGGAAGCGCCAGGGGCTCATCCGGGTCGACCATGCCGTGGGCATAAAAGATCATGCAGCGGGGGATCCCCAGGGTTGTTTCCAGGGTGTTCCATACTGCGGGACCGGGGAGACAAATTTGCCAGAGCCCCCCTTCATATTCCCCCAGATATTCGTTCACCGGTAACATTCCATTGCTTTTCAATACCGGGGAATGTACAGCATCAGGAGCAGGATCGAAATACGCCTCCTCTTGCTGGCAGGCCATTGCAAATACCAGAAGGAAGGCCATCCAAAGGGGAAAAACTCCCCCCGGAAACTTGCATCGTAGTTTTTCTGTCTTCATGTTTTTGTTTTTAAACTTCATTGGTTGAAGATAACGGCATAATAAGGTGAAACGCCCATCAGCCATAAATGCTTTCCCATTTCTGAACGACGGGATCAAGTCTGTTTCAACCCTGAAAGATCCTGAGGATAAAGCCTCATTTGATCCCTTAAGAACGAAAAAAAGCAGGTACCCTGCATTTTCGAATGATCTGTTTCCCTTTAATAAATTACAAAAAATTGCGATGCGGATCAATATGAGCGTGGCAATTTTTCAAAAAGAAAAGCTGGCCCCTGCATTTTCCAGTAATTTCCCCTTTCCCATGAAACTGGGAAATCCTTTCTTTTATGGGAGCGCGACGGATGGAGCGGTTCCATCTGTCAAATTTGAATTTTTAAATTATCGGAAAAATTTTAATTTATTCAGATCAGGCATGAAAAACACCTAATCCCTTGAGGATGATAAAAATACACGGGATTCCCCTGCAATATCTTTGAAAATGGGCCATTGTGATCGTATAAAAGCAGGTATTCACAGGGATCAGAAAATGTCAGGAGTTTTGAGCGGACGTTTAACGGCACTTCTGATTTACATGGAGATGATGC
>JAGYMR010000209.1 GCA_018400515.1 Tangfeifania sp. | reverse complement strand
AAACCTGGACGCACTGAATACCATTTACGGAAATATGTTGGGTGCGATGAGCTACAAGAAGTAATTTTAAGAAGGGAACAATATGGCAGCAAAAAATTGTCCGGAAACTCCGCGGCAAAAAATGATAAACATGATGTACATTGTTCTCACCGCAATGTTGGCGTTAAACGTTGCGGCGGAGGTGCTGGATGCATTTCAGGTGGTTGACTCCAGTCTTATTCAGACCCTGAAGACAGTGGACATGAAAAATGACCAGATTTATTCCTCATTCGAGCAGGCTTATGCTGAAAATGAAGCCAAAGTGGGGGAGTGGAAGGAAAAGGCTGACCAGGTAAAGGCCCGGACCACCGAAATGAATTCCTATTTGGTCCAACTGAAAGAGAACCTGGTCAGAGACTCGGGTTGTAAAACCGTCGGTCCGGAAAATCCGCTGGAGTCGGATGATTTTTATCTGGTCACGGAGGAGGGGGATACACTTATTCTGAATAAGGGAGATGATTTGAATGCGCCCTCCGAATATATGATGACCCAGGGGCATGCCACCCAGCTCAAAGAGCGGTTGGTGGAATTCCGGGAAACCATGGTCGCCCTGGTTCAGGAGGGGGATGATGAACTGAAGAATACCCTGCAGCGTGCCCTTGATACTTCCGATCCGCCCGTGGATATGAAGGAGGGCGGCGAGCGTCAAACCTGGGAATCGGAGCGTTTCCTTAACAAGCCGTTGATCGCTGTTCTCACCCTGATCTCCAAAATTCAGATCGATGTGAAGAATTCGGAGGCCAACCTTATCAATTACCTGTTTGCGCAGATCGATGCGGGGTCATTTAAATTCAATAAGCTGGGGGCACGGGTCATTCCCAATTCCAACCTGGTTCTCCAGGGAGAGGAGTACGTAGCTGAAGTTTTTCTGGCTGCCGAAGATACCACCCAGCAACCCCAGATTATTATTAACAACCGGCAGGTTCCCGTAAGGGACGGGAAGGCAACCTACCGGGCCCAGGCCGATGAACCGGGCGTTTTCAGCTGGAGCGGCCTCATTAAATATAAAACACCTGCCGGGATCGTCCGGAATTATCCCTTCCGCCAGGAATATCAGGTAACCCGGCCGAGCGTGACCATGTCTGCCACACGGATGAATGTTTTTTACAGGGGACTCGATAACCCCTTCGATGTCGGTGGCGGGGGAATCCCCCAGGAAAACCTGCAGGTGGAAATGACCAACGGTACGGTTGTAAAGCAAGGTACTGACTACATTATCCGGCCCGATGAACTGGACGAACAGGGAAGAAGGACCACTGTTTCTGTCTATGCCAATATCGGCGGAGACCGTAGGCTTATTGGAGCAACGGACTGGCGTGTCAAGCGCGTCCCGGACCCGATTGCCCAGGTGGCCGGACAATCGGGCGGAACCATCCGGAAAGAGCGCTTGATGGTGGAAGAGGGCGTGATGGCCGTACTGGAGGACTTTGATTTCGATTTTAAATATACCGTTACCGGGTTCAATGTCCAGGTCTCCGCAGGTGGAGGGTATGTCAATATTTTTGAATCCAACTCCAACCGGTTTACCGAAGAGCAAAAAGAGCAATTTACCCGGTTAAATCCGAACAGTTTGGTGTATATCGCAAATATTAAAGCGGTTGGTGATGATGGCGAATCCCGCAATCTTGACCCAATATCGTTTAAAATTCGTTAGAAAAATGAAGAAGTTAATTGTTTGTCTTGGAGGAATTGTTTTTGTACTGGCACTGGTGGGAAAAACAGCGAATGCCCAGATCATTAATGGTGCTTATAAAAAGACGAATATTTCCGAGCGAAAACCCATGCCTCTGCCTACCGTCAGGGAGGCCGATGTTTTCTGGTCAAAGAAGATATGGCGCATTATTGACTTGCGTGAAAAAATGAACCTGACGCTGTATTATCCCACTCAGGAGATGGATGGCAGGCAAAACCTGATCACCTTGTTGCTGGAAGGGATTGAAAGCGGGCAGATCACTCCGTACGATGCACGTGTTGGTGATGATTTTAAAGTTCCCATGACCTTTGAACAGGTACAGGAAGTCTTCGGTGCCGAAGCAACTACTGAGGAGGTTATTGATTTCGATACCGGTGAGCGAAAGGAGGTTTCCATTGAAGCCGAGATCCGGCCTACCGAAATCAAACAATACATGGTTAAGGAAGAGTGGTACTTCGATAAGCAGGCCTCTACCCTGAATGTGCGCATTATCGGCATCTGCCCCATTCGCGAATTTGTGCGGGAAAATGATGAGTCAGGGCAGGTGCAGCGGCAAAAAGTGTTCTGGGTCTATTATCCCGAAGTCCGGGACCTGCTGGCAACCAACGCCGTGCTGAATCCTTACAATGAGGCACAGTCCATGTCCTACGATGAGCTGTTTATTAAACGGTTTTTTCACAGTTATGTGGTGAAAGAATCCAATGTGTATAACAACCGTGATATCAGCGCCTACCTGAGTGGAAAAGAGGCTATGCTGGAATCTAAACGAATTGAAGAGGAGATATTTAACTTTGAACAGGATCTTTGGGAATATTAGAATCTTTTCATTTTACAGGGAAGCCTTTGGTTTTCATTTTTTGGGGATGATCCATTATTACAAGAAGTGATGGAATCCTTCATGAAAACTGATCCCGGAGGTCAAAAACCGGGAACCTCACTGAAAAGGTTTTCTTCGATCTCCCTTTTTTGCAGCGTTTATTCTTTGCAACCGAGTTAAACTTTAATTTTCCGGCCATCCATGGGATTGAAAAAAGCAATATTTTATTTTCTTATGAGTGCGGGATTGCTTTTTCCTTCGTGCCGGAATGAAATCAATCAATTCCTTCCGGGGGGAGAGCGAAAATCGAAAAATTGGTTTGAGCCTACCCCTTACGGAATGGTATTCATTCAGCGGGGTTCCTTCGTGCGGGGACCTTCGGGGGAAGAGGTGAAAAAAAAGCCGGGAATAACCAAACGGGTTTCTGTGGAATCCTTCTGGATGGATGATACGGAAATAACCAACAACGAATACCGTCAATTCGTCTACTGGGTGCGGGATTCGATAGCCCGGAAATTGCTGGGGCAGACCTATACCGATTTTGTGGTCACTGAAGATCCCCGTGGCGTGCCCTTTGATGAACCTGTCATTGACTGGAGTGAAAAAATTGAATGGGATGATCCTGATTATCAAATGGCCATGGAGGATCTTTACATTCCCGAAGAGGAGCGGATGTTTTTTAAGCGGGAGATCGACACCCGGAAGCTGATCTATGAATATGACTGGGTTGATTATAAGCAGGCTGCCCGTTCCCGAAACAGATACAACTTTGAAACCGGTAAATACGAAGGAACGGTTGTTAATGAGGCGGGGGAAACCGTCCCCGTGGTCAACCGGAGTTCTTTCCTGATGCATGAAAGTGTGCCGGTATACCCCGACACGTTGTGCTGGATCCGTGACTTTACCTATACTTATAACGAACCCTTTACAAGAAAATATTTTTCCCACGTGGCTTTTGACGATTATCCGGTGGTGGGTGTTAACTGGAAGCAGGCACGCGCTTTTTGCCACTGGCGGACACAGCTGAAGAAGGAATTCAGCAGCCGGTTGAATGAGACCCCTGCCCATGACTACCGGCTGCCCACCGAAACGGAATGGGAAATGGCTGCGCGGGGAGGTCTGAACAATACATTGTATCCCTGGGGCAGCTATTATACCCGGAATATTGAAGGGTGCTTTGTGGCCAATTTTAAACCGTTGCGGGGGAATTATGTGGCCGACAGTCCCACAACAACCACGGCCATGAAAGTGGGTCGGTTCGATGCCAACAATTTCGGGTTGTATGACATGGCCGGGAATGTGGCGGAATGGACCAACACGGCTTTCTACGAGGGTGCTTATGAAGTGATGCATGACCTCAACCCCGAAATGGAATACGATGCCCGTCCCGACGACCCGCCCCAGCTGAAGCGGAAAGTGATCCGCGGTGGTTCCTGGAAGGATGTGGCCTATTTTATCCGGACCTCGACCCGGAGCTTCGAATACCAGGATACCACCAAATCCTACATCGGCTTCCGGTGCGCCCGCACTTCTTTTAAAAGTGACCTCCGGAGCAGGTAAATGTTTAAAAGTCTATGTTCAATCCGGTAAAAACGGTTGCCCCCGGCATGGGATATCCATAGTTGATGGAGTATTCCTGGTCAAGGAGGTTTTTTCCTGAAATGTAAAATTCAATATTATTTGTCAGTTTGTACGAAAGCATCAGGTTGGCCAGGCTATAGCTTTCATTAACAGGTGCGTCCCCTTCGGTTTTGGTATATAAATCGGAGATTTGCTGAAAAGCGAGGTTGGCCCGGAACTTGTTTTTTGAAAAAGTGCCTTCAAAATAAAACTGGTGTTTCGGTGCCGCCAGCCGTGGCTTGTCAAGATGAATGTAACTGTAGTTGGATGAAAAATTCAGATGCCCGGTTGCCTGCCAGGAAAATTCCGCTTCAACTCCTTTGTTTGAAAATGAACCTACATTCCGCCTTTTTAAGGGAGGCGGGCCGTCATCATTCGGCCTTACCTCGATCAGGTTTTTCCCTTCAATGATGAACAGGGTCAGCCCGGTCCTTACTTTCCCGTTGGCGCTGTTCCTGGTGATACCAATTTCATAATTGGATAAATTTTCCGGTTCCAGGTCGGGGTTCGGAGCATAAAGGTAGAGTTCCATCAGCGAGGGACTCCGGAATCCTTTCGACCACGAGCCTTTAAAGGTTGTTTGGTTGTTGGGGTGAAAGGAGAATCCGGTTTGGGGAATGGTTTCGAGTCCATACATGGAGTTGTTTTCCAGCCGCAATCCGGCACTCAGGGTCAGCTTTTCGAAAAACGTTTGCTGGACATACGAATAACCTGCAAGGTCCCAGACACTCTGCCACTCATCTGCCGCCATCCCCTTGTTCGCAATACCTCCCACGGTTTTGTAGTCCGCCCCGAGGGTGATCCTGTTGCCGTGGAATAGCTGCAATCCCTGATAAAGACTGACACCGGCATGGTAATCATTCGATTTCCATCCGTCTGTAAACTGGTGATCCCCGAAATTATAAAAGGCAATCAACCCGCCCTCGGTGCTATTGAAATGGTTCTTTACAGCGAGCGAGGT
>JAGYMR010000208.1 GCA_018400515.1 Tangfeifania sp. | reverse complement strand
CATCCGTGTTCCCATGCTTGCTGTCTGGAAAAATAAAATTGCTCCCGGAACCAAGACAGATCATGTTTCTGCATTTTGGGATGTCCTCCCCACCCTGGCAGAAATAACCGGGGCCGGAACTCCCGGAAGCATCGACGGCATCTCTTTTCTTCCAACCCTTTTGGGCAACGAAAAACAACAAAAGGAGCATCGCTATTTGTATTGGGAATTTTATGAAAGGGGCGGAAGAAAAGCCCTTCGCAAAGGAAACTGGAAATTGGTACAGTACCACCTTAAAACCCCGGAAAAGACAACCACCGAGCTGTATAACCTGGAAAAAGACCCCGGCGAAAAAAATAACCTGGCAGCGACCCATCCCGAAATCGTAAAAGAACTCACCCAATTAATGGATTCGGCGCACACACCCTCCGGAATTTTTAAATTTTAAACCACCACTCATGAAGAAAATTAGCTTTATCGCGGCAGCATGCACCATTTTTCTTTTGAACGCCTGCCAGAAAAACGCAGAAAAACAGTCCCGGCCGAACATCCTTTTCATCCTTGCCGATGATCTGGGATACCATGATCTGAGTGTTATGGGAAGCGATTTTTACGAAACCCCGCACATTGACCGCATTGCCAGCGAGGGGATGCTGTTTACCGACGGATATGCCAACTGCCAGGTTTGCAGTCCGTCCAGGGCCAGCATCATGTCGGGTAAATTCCCTGCCCGCCATGGAATAACCGACTGGATCGGTGCCCGCACCGGTGAAGCATGGCGTCAGCAGGGGAGGCACAATCAGCTGCTTCCACCGGATTATGTGCATCACCTGCCGCATGAGTACATTACCCTTCCAGAAGCATTGAAAGAAGCCGGTTACAAAACATTCTTCGCAGGAAAATGGCACCTCGGGAGCCAGGGTTCCTGGCCCGAAGATCATGGATTCGATATGAACATCGGGGGGTGGGATGCCGGAAGCCCCCACGGGGGTTATTTTGCTCCCTGGAAAAATCCCAATCTGGAAAACGGGCCGGAGGGAGAAAATCTCTCCATGCGACTGGCGCGGGAAACGGTCAGTTTTATCCGGGAAAACAGGGATACCTCCTTTTTTGCCTTCCTTTCATTTTATGCGGTCCACGGTCCCATCCAAACCACCCGGGAAAAATGGGCCAAATACCGTCAAAAAGCCGAAGAGACGGGAATTGCAGAAAAAGGGTTTGAGATGGGCCATTTTCTCCCCATCCGCCAGGTTCAGGATAACCCCATATATGCAGGTTTGGTCGAAGCCATGGACGATGCCGTGGGGGAGGTGCTCTCGGTACTGGAAGAAACCGGCCTCGATGAAAATACCATTGTGGTATTTACTTCGGATAATGGCGGCGTTGCCGCCGGCGATGCATTTGCAACCTCCAACAAACCCCTCAGGGCCGGCAAAGGATACCAGTTTGAGGGAGGGATCCGCGAACCCTATTTCATCAAAGTCCCCGGCATGGAGGGAGGAAGAAGATGCTCCACCCCCGTCACAGGAACCGACTTTTATCCCACCCTTCTTGAACTGACAGGGCAGGCATTAAAACCCGGGGAACATGTAGATGGGGTCAGCCTTGTTCCCCTGCTTGAAGGTGGAAACATCGAAGAACGTCCCCTTATATGGCACTATCCCCACTACGGCAATCAGGGGGGACAGCCTTCATCTATCATTCGCCTGGGAGACTGGAAACTGATCCATTATTATGAAGACGGTCATGAAGAACTGTATCACCTGAAAAATGATTTAACAGAATCCAACAGCCTGACCAACAAGTATCCTGAGCGGACGAAAGCCTTGAGCGATAAACTGTTTTCCATGCTGGAAGCAATGGGGGCAAAATATCCTGCTAAAGACCCGGAATACGATGCCCAAGCCGAACAGGAATACCTTGAAAAAATAAAAACCCAGCGGTTACCTCAACTGGAAAAGCAGCGACTCCGGTTTTTGTCGGACGATTTTGATCCCGGCAACAATTGGTGGGGAAGTCAAAAAAGCAACCCGTGAACCACCAGCTAAAAAGCCAGCAATTCACGGGTTCCCGGAAGCGGTAATGCAATAGGCGCCCCTATCCGCCCGCACAGCATCGTTTCAGATATTTTATCCCAGGAATTTTTCCCTGAGTTCCTGGACCTGATTCGCGTTGATGGGCACCAGATTTCCAAGGGATGCCCCCATGGTAAGGGACTGGGCACTGAACTCAGCCACTTCGAGGCGGTCAAAAGTACCTAATAACTCATCCCCTGTAACAAGTACCGAATCGTTATTAATGATCACAGCAGGCGTCTCCTCTGAAACGAGTTCCAAAATGGTTTCCTTTCCGGCAAACTGGGATCCGAAAGGAACACTCGGAACATCCTGCAGGAAGATCCAGCTTTCAGGAATGGTCCGGACATCCAGTTTTTCGCGGGACACACTGTAAGCCATCAAATAGGGGGGCTGAGTAAGGATAATTGAATTGATCCCGGGATTTCGCTTATAGATCTCCTGATGAAGCCAGGTAGCGCGGCTGGGAAGTTTCCCAGGCTCCCTTTTGCCATCACGGATCTGGACCATATCCTCGTTTTGGATATCCCACCTTAAAACATTTGTGGGGGTGATCAAAAAATCATTTTCCCGCCAGCGAACGGAAACCGTTCCATAGGAACTGATCATCAGTCCCTGATCGCAGGCGCGATGAACAATCCGCTTCATATATTCCCGGATCGAACGCTCATCGGAGGGGTATTCCACGAGATCCATTTCAGGTAACAATCGCGGGATCTGATCCTCAAAGTCCTCAATTTGGCTGTCGGTCAGATAATGGGGGGATCCAATGGTATTGCCGTAAATGATGGTTCGTCCGCAAAATTCGAGGGTTTCAAAACGCTGGAAGGCATCCCGCAGATCAGAGCCGCCCACCACGGTACCATGGTTTTCCATAATCACAGCATTGAATCCCTTTTTGAACTCTTTGGCAATGGATTCCCCCAGTTCCTCGCTGCCGGGCAGCTCGTAAGGAGCATAACCAATTCCTCCGCAGACGTTTTTTGCCTGGGGAATAACATTGGTATCGGGAATTTGCCGGACGGTGCTAAAAGAGACCAGCGCCGGGGGGTGGGCGTGAACCACGGCCTTAATATCGGGACGTATTTTATAAATGGCCCGGTGAAACGGGTATTCGGAGGAGGGCTTATGGCGCCCTTCAATGGTTCCGTCCTTGCGCACTACAACGATATCGGAAGCACGCAGCGACCCCTTATCAATGGCCGAAGGAGTCACCCACATATCTCCGCTCTCATCCATAATGCTTACATTCCCGCCCGAAGTGGTGGTAAGTCCACTGCGGTAAATTTTGTCAATGATCATGGTGATCTGGTCGCGGGGATGCATTAATTTAGTGTCTAACTTTTTCATTTGCTTTTTTTTATATTTATTTGCCTTTGGCAAAGAAGCAGATTTAAGATCTGCTCACGCCTGCCGAGTTCATTTCAATAAATTCTTTTTTGATTATTTAAGGGGTCCTCTCAGGAATAATGCCCCTTTTTTCAAAGATCCCAATAAAAATTTGTATAAAATTACAAAAGATCTTTTATAAAGATCTAATTTAACAAGGCAGAACAAAAATTTAACAATGGATTGTACTTAAAATAATCAAAAATTAAAAAACCCACCTGAAAATTCATCCTTACGGTTAATTTTCCAGTTGTTAGAGGGTTGGGAAGAGGTCGCGACGCAGGAAAAATTCAGGAAGCAGTTCCGGCATTCAGGCCCATCTGGACATTCGCCCCGCTGTTATCGACAATTCCGGGTTTGCCACTGAAGGTATTGCCCGAAATAATGCCTGTCCGCAAACCTTTTTCAAGCCAAATATGGGTTCTTTCAGCATTGATAAACTGGCAGTTATTAACAGCCAGTCCGCCCCCCGATGCTCTGATGTCAATTTTGGTTTTATTATCACCGGCAAGGGTAATAAAATGGCAGTTATCCAGTGCCACATGGCCATCCCCTTTTACCTCGAGATGAGAAGGTTCTGCCACCGGTTTCTCTGCTGTGGCCCCAAAAAATCCGCATCCGGTAAACCTGACCGGCCCCGTATTGGTTTCCCCGATCACCACGCGGCCAAACATCTGGCTGTTCACAAAGGTAAGGCCGGCATGCGACTGAAGTGCATCCACCCGGGTTGCAGTGGAGCAGATATCAGCCCCGGATTGTGAAAGCATTACATTGCCGCCGCCATCGCCGGCATCTTTGAAATGAAATCCGATTTTAGGAAAAATCACAAAACAGTTATTCACATATTCCCAGTCGGTACGGCCAAAAATGAAGCCCACCAGGTTTTCGTGCATGAATTCATAGAGGGCTGAACGCTTATTGCCCCCGGCAGCCCGGGGATGATTCAGCCTTGTGTATGCATTGGGATTAAAATGAACATTTTCTATCCGCCCAATGTCGGTGCATTTATTGACAAAGACGCCTGTTTTCAGGGGACAGCCATACACATTGCGCACATAATGCATTTCATTGGCATAGGTCCCGAAATCAATGCCCAGGTAAGGATTCACCAGGGTGACTTCAATTACGCTGCAGTGGGTTCCGCTTCCCTGGATTGTCCAGGGATAAGGAATGACGTTGAGCGGATCCTGATCAGGATAAAAAATGGTCAGGCCGCGGAGGCAGCTGTTTTGCGTCAGTGAAAACAGCGGATCAGCATCCGGATCCCCCGCATTCCCTGTGGCGAGAAGAAGGGTGCCCCGCTTTGTGTCAGGAAAATGAGGAGCCTCCCAGGTCCCCAGGAGGGTGACGCTTTCAGGAACCTTTAACGATCCTTCGAGAAGGAAAGTACCCGCAGGGACCATGACCAAATCACCATTTTCCGAGGCAGCATCAAGCGCTTTCTGAAAAGCAGCAGTATCATCTGTGAGCCCGTCTCCACGAGCGCCAAAAGTGGTCACATCCAAAAAAACATTCCTTCCAGAAAGCTTTTCAACAGGTTCTTTTAATTCATCATTAAAACCATTTCCAACACCTGCTTCGCGGGCAGAAGTCAAACCAAAACCGCCCAAAACCGTCATGGCTCCGAGGTTTCTTATCATTTCACGACGCGGGGTTTTTTTATTTCCAAAATGGAATGCACCGGACGTTTTTTTAATATTTTTCATTAGAATAAAATAATATTAGACATT
>JAGYMR010000207.1 GCA_018400515.1 Tangfeifania sp. | reverse complement strand
ACTTTTAAACAAGGCCCATGGAACTCGCATGAATTTTTATTTACCTCATTATTAGTGTCCATTTCAAAGGTATTCGATAGAATTCGCAAACGAATTTCATCATCTTTTGCGATGTTCGCATCATGCAGGTTTCATCTGTTTCATTTTAATTCTGCGAATGTTTTCCTTATTTTTATCTTTTCAAAAATAGGTCTTAAAAATACTTCATTCATTACAAAAATGGGGGTCATGCATCAGGTTTTTTTGGGTGTTGGGGGAAATCTGGGAGATAAACGGGTGAATTTTCAAAAAGTACATTCCATTATTGAAAAGGAAATGGGCCCGATTGTCCGGAAGTCTTCCATATATGAAACCAGTCCTTGGGGGTTCCGGACCGCCAGGTATTTTTGGAATGAGGTTCTGTTGGTTGAAACGGATCTGCTGCCGGAAAATTTGCTGGAAAGAATCCATCAGATCGAAGGATCATTTGGTCGCCGGCGAAAAGCGGGGCCATACAGTTCGCGGGCAATGGACATCGATATTTTGTATTTTGATGATGTTTCTATGGATACTCCCCGGTTAACCATTCCTCATAAGTTAATCCAGGAAAGGTTGTTTGTGTTGGTCCCGCTGGACGAGATTGCACCCCGTTTCAGGCATCCCATACTTGACCGGACCAACAGGCAGTTGCTCCGCCATTGTAACGATCACTCGGCAATCAAAAAAGTGGAAGGCTGATCAGGGGGCGCCGGGAGCGAGAAAGTAGAAAGGGAAAACCGGGATGTTGCGCAAAATCCAGAACAGAATGATGACCAGGAAGATTACCCAGGGGGTGCTTTGAAGGTAAAGAATGTTTGGCAGTTTCCGGTTCAGTTTTTTGTTTAACAGTGGATGCAGGTAATGGTAAGCGATGATCATAAATGCCGGCAGTACAAGGAGGTTGCTGGCAGTAACCTTTCCCAGCCGGAGGTGGAGGAGGTAATGAATGGCCCGCTGGGATCCGCACCCGGGACAGTAATATCCGGTAAGCGAATGGAACAGGCACCGCGGGAAAAATTCAGTTTCGTCCGGATTTAACAGAAAATAGAGGACTGCCACTCCGGCAAACAGGACCAGCAGTCCCCCATTCAGGATTTTTTTCATTGATCAAATGCTGTAAGACTCAAAGGCTTCCAGCCCCAGTCCGGCAATGACTCCCATGGCCATTAAAACAAACCAGATGATGAGCGAGGCCAAACCCACTATAAAGGCTACCAGGGCCCATATCCGTGCATTTTTACTCGCCTGGTTTGCTCCCTCATAATCTCCTGCCGTCCATTTTGAATTTACCTGGGCTGAATAGATGATGGACACAATGCCAAACGGAAGGCAACACAAAATGGTGGTAAGAATCGCCCAAACCAAATAATTGGGGGGAGGTGTCTGAGAAGGTACGGAGGGTTGTTGTTCTGTTTGTTCATTCATAATGCTATTTTTTTTGTTGTTGGTTTAGTGAATTGTATGACAAAAAATTCACGGCATAATTTAATAAAAAAAAGAATCTTCTCCATAATTTCCCCGGAGAGAAAAAAAGAAAAATTCTTTTGGCCGCGTGGCGGGAGGGATTTTTTTGGTTTATTTATCATATTTCAGACGTTTCCCTCTTCCCTTGCCACCACCAGACTTGCGTCGTTTCCCTAATCCTTTTCCCAGCCTTTTGAGTAGCTCCTCGAATGAATTTTTTTTGCATTTTCCCAGCCCCCGGCCTGTCTCCGGGCCTTTCCCTTCAGGGCCTGTCCCATTTAATTTTGGCATTTTTCCTGAATTTTATTTGTAGCTCCATTTAATTTTTGAAGGATCCCTTGCTGATTTTATTCAGTTTTTTTCGCAGTAACTTTTTTCGCAAGGTATGCAGATGGTCAATGAACAGGATGCCCTGCAAATGATCGTATTCGTGTTGAAATATGCGGCTGGCAATCCCCTCCATTGTCTGTTCCTGCCATCTAAAATGAATGTCGCGGTACCGGACTTCGATTTTATCGGGGCGTTTTACTTCTTCAAAAATTCCCGGGATGCTCAGGCAGCCTTCACTGAAATAGTTTGTCTCCGCTCCCCTGCTTAAAATTTCGGGATTGATGTAAGCTTTTTCGAGTATTCCGGTCTCTTCTTTCTCCAGCGGGGTGGTGTCAATGATAAAAAGGTTTTTTAACAACCCCACTTGCGGAGCGGCAAGGCCAATCCCTTCTTTAGCTTTAAGGGTCTGGAACATATTTTCAACCAGTCCCCGAAAAGCATATTTCTCTTCAACATCGTATGATTTTTTTCTCAGTACCGGGGAGCCGTAAATAACAATTGGGATTTCCATTTCTTAATTTTTTTATTTTCTGCAGCAACTCATGGCCTGGCAGTCCCCTCCGTCGGGCCTCCTTTGTCGAAATTTAATTTTGCAGCGCCCAGACCAATTCCTTTAACCTTCCGCCCAAGCCTGGGGGCCATTTATTTTTTCAAAAATAAACAAATGTTTATAATTATTCAAGTATTATCCTCCCGGACCATTGTCTTTCTGGTCAAAAATTTAATAGCAGCAGTGTCAGGCCCACGAATAGACCGATCAGCATGTTGATGGCTTTGACTTTGAAAAAATTCTTTCTCGACTCGGCAAGCAGGGGCAGCATTCCGTGCCCGTCCTGAACTATGGAATTGGCTATTAGAATGCTGAAAGGAATGAGCCCCTGGGAAAACAGGGTTACCAGCACCAGGTGGGGGCCTGACTCAGGGATGATGCCTACCAGCACCGCAATAAGCAGAATGATGTAAGCATTATTCTGGACCAATTCGTTTAGCGTGAGGTTGGTTTGGACAAAATGGAGCACAATGAAGGCCCCCCAGGTCCAAAGGAAAATGCGCAACAAGTGTTTTTTCAGAATATGGTTGTATAAGTGCTCTTTTAAAAAGTGGTTGGGAACCGTCAGAAAGACGAATAAGAGGAATAAGCCTCCGCCCAGGAAAGTAACTTTTTTCCAGTTCCAGGAAGGGGGACCTACGATGCCGGTGAGCAATAAAACAATAAAAAGCCCCGTAAAGAGCAAGAGTAGGGAGCGTTCAAAGGAAATTTTTTTTAACTGCGGAATGATTTTTTGCCGCACAAAGCAGACGCAATTTTCATTTTTATGAACGATGAATCCATGGGATGCCGGTTGTTGTTTTCGTTTTTCAAAAAGGTGAACGATCCATCCCCCGGCAATGGCAACAACCAGTAAAATTCCATTCAGGAGGAAAGCTTTTCCGGGGAAAAGCGCAAACATTACGAATGCTTCATCCCCTGAAGTGGCAATCATAGCGGCAATTAAACCGGCAATCCCCATCATGCGGTGGGTGAAAAGGGAGACCACGGTGAATGCCCCCATGCATCCGGGAGTAATCCCCAAAAGGGCCGCTATGATAATTTGCAGGAGAGGCGATTTCTGCAGTTTGTCCGCCCAGATGTTTTGTGTTTGGACGTTGATGTACTCAATGACAACCATCATAAAGAGCACAAAGGCGGTAATCATTAAGGTTTGGTTCAGTGTTTTAATGAAAATTTCTTCCATCTTGTCCCATGTTAAAAAGGTTAATACTCAAATCCTTTTCGGGCTTTTATTCCATCGGTGTAGTAGTGTTTTATCTCTTTCATTTCGGTCACCAGGTCGGCCATCTCCATCAGTTCACGGGGGGCGTAACGGCCTGTTATAATGACCTCGGTCGTTTCAGGTTTTTTGGTCAGGACCGATTGAAGGTCTTTTAAAGAAAACAGGTGGTAATAGAGTGCAATGTTCGCTTCGTCAAGTATTACCAGATCGTAAAGTCCGGAAGCCAGGATTTGTTCCACTTCGGCAAGGCCTTTCCGGGCAGCTTGAATGTCCTCAGGGACCGGTTCTTTCTTGATGAAACAATCCCTTCCGTATTGCCGGATGGTTATGGAGGATAAATGGTTCCGGACGGCCTGAATCTCTGAGTAGATTTGCCCTTTTACAAATTGAGCAATATAGACTTTTTTCCCGGCTCCTGTAGCCCTCAGAGCCATGCCGAAAGCAGCGCTGGTTTTGCCTTTTCCGTTTCCGGTGTAGACCTGTATTAACCCCTGGGTTTTCATTACCTTTTGTGATCTCCTGAACATGCTCGTTTCATGAAAATCCTGTTTTAAATGTCCGCATTCGCTTATGAAATACGCCTGATATTTTCCGGCAGTTGTGGTTGCTGTTTTGCCTGAAAAAAAGGCGGGTGCCACTTGCTACAAATTTTCAGATGACCTGCATGCATTGGATATCTTCAGGGAAAAAACCGAAGGATACTTTTCCATGAAGGGTTTGATTTGTTGCTTCAATAAATCCATGACCTCTTCGAAATCCCCGGTTAACATACTGCTCATTGTTCCGGGTTCAAGCTTGATTTTGGGGTTCCTCCGGATTTCATTAATAAAATTCCTTACCGGCTCCTGATATCGTTCCATCAGAGCGTAATAACTGATTTCTGCTGTAATTTTCATGGTCGTTTCATGATTTTTGGTTTTTGACGGCTGCCGCAATAAAGGCAGGTTCAACGTTCGCTTGTTGAGGGGTATTGTCCAGAAGTTCAAATGCGGGAGAGAAGAAGACGCCTGTTTGGATTTCCGGCCTTCCGAAGGGCAGGAGCATCTGTTCGATCTCTCCCGGTGAAAAGAAGCGTGCATCTTTAAATACCGGATCATTCTCCCTGTTTTTCCCCAGTTCCGAGCGTTCGTTCAGGCATCCCAGCAGAAAAGTGCCTCCCGGCTGAAGCACGCGCTGAATCTCTTCCAGCACCCTGCTAACATCATTCACAAACTCCAGCATGGTTATGGATGCAACGACCGGAAACTGGTTGTTTTTGTATGGAAGTCTTGATGCATCGGCTTTTTCAAATACGGTGTTTTGTATAGCTTTTGTCCTTGCGCGTTGCAGCATTGCTTCCGAGGAATCAACGGCCGTGATCTGAAAACCGGCATCGCTGAAAAAACGGGTCCAGTGACCCGTGCCGCAACCCGCTTCAAGAAGGTTTTGCCGGGGAAGTCCGTTTAGGAGATCTGCCATCATTTTTTTCTCAATGCGGTCAATGGCCCTCCCGGATTCTGTCTGGTAGTACCGGTCGTATTCCTCAGCAACGCCGGTATCAAAAAAAATATTCTTTTCGTTTTTTCTGTTCATCCTTATCCTTTTTCATGCATCCTTTGCTCTT
>JAGYMR010000206.1 GCA_018400515.1 Tangfeifania sp. | reverse complement strand
TAATTTTAATTTTTGAATGATTATCTTTTTTGCTACTAACAATTATATGTTATTTTAGGAAAAAAATAGTTCATTACTTAAAAAAACATGGTAAAGAAGATGAAACGAGCATGGTAAATTTTTAACACAAACGAGTATGAAATACGCTTGCGTATTCTGTCGAACACCGCTAAAATAAACGATGGAGTGAGGCAAATAAAATGATGCGAGTTCCATCTCATACCTTAGAAAACAAACAATTTTAATGAGATGAAAATACAGGTGACCGACCGGGAAAATAATGCCTGCCGGAATGTATCCACAGCTTGTATTACCGATATCGTGGATAACAATAGAAGACCACCCGGAAGGAAACGTTATTTATAAAAGATAAAGCAATATTAAGAAACACGACATGAAACGACCTTTTTTAAAATCATTGGCACTCCTTGCAGTTTGCATCAGTTTAATGCATTGCGCTCCACAAAAAGAGGAAACCGGCCGGCCAAATATACTTTTTATATTCAGCGATGATCACGCAACTCATGCTATTGGAGCATACGGACCAAAACACAATAATCCCGAACTGCATAAGTATGTAAAAACTCCTCATCTCGACCAGCTGGCCGAACAGGGAATGCTATTTGCCAACGTTTTTTGCGGCAACTCCATCTGTGGTCCAAGCCGGGCAACCATTTTAACCGAAAAGTTAAAACAAAAACGAATGGCAGTCGGCGATACGGTTGAACTAAAGGCAACATCAAAATACCACGGCTAAAAAAGAGTTATTAACAATATAAAAAACCAAACAATGAAACGATTTATTACAAATTCAATCGCCCTCCTCGCGGCAGGCACCGGAATTCTGGGCTGTTCTCCCCAACAAGAGGAGGAACAGCGTCCCAACGTTTTATTCATTATGAGTGACGACCATGCCTACCAGGCTATCAGTGCTTATGATGGTTTCCTTGCTGAACTGGCACCCACTCCCAACATCGACCGGCTGGCTGAGGAAGGCGCCATTTTTACGCGGGCCTGCGTAACCAACTCCATCTGTGCACCCAGCCGTGCTGTTTTGCTTACCGGAAAACACAGCTTCTTAAACGGGAAAGTAGACAACGTGCAACCGTTCAACTGGGATCAGCCCAACTTCCCGAAACTGATGCAGGCAAACGGCTATCAAACAGCCATGATTGGTAAAATACACCTCGACGGCCTGCCTCAGGGATTTGATTATTCCATGGTACTGCCCGGTCAGGGGCAATATTATAACCCCGACTTCCTGCTGAATGGAGAAAGGATCCGGAAGGAGGGTCATTGTACAGAGATTATCACAGAAACCACCCTCGACTGGCTGAAAAACAAGCGCGAACCCAACAAGCCGTTCTGCCTCCTTTACCATCAAAAAGCACCGCACCGGAACTGGCTGCCGGCTCCTAAATACCTGGATCTGTATGATGATGTCACTTTTGACCCCCCGGCGAACTTTTTTGATGATTACGAAGGTCGGGGCACAGCAGCCAAAGAACAGGAGATGGAAATTGCCGGTCATATGCGCTGGGGACATGATTTTAAATTAATTACCGATCCTGCCGGCGATACCACAGGGTTTATTCGCGATCTCCGCAGAATGAATGAAGAACAGCGTGCCAACTGGATGGCGGCCTACGAGAATGAAAACCAGGAATTGCTGAATAACATGCCTGAAGGGAAAGAACTGGCTCTCTGGAAATTTAACCGTTACATCAAAGATTACCTCCGCACCATCAAGTCAGTTGACGACGGTGTGGGCGAAGTTCTGGACTACCTCGAGGAAGCCGGTCTGGCCGAAAATACCATCGTTGTCTACACTTCTGACCAGGGCTTTTACCTGGGAGAACACGGATGGTTCGACAAACGATTCATGTATGAAGAGTCATTCCGCACTCCGCTGCTCATGCGTTACCCGAAAGAGATCAAGCCGGGAACAAAAATCGACAAGCTGGTACAAAACCTCGATTTTGCTCCTACCTTCCTCGATTACGCCGGCATCGAAATTCCGGAAGAGATGCAGGGAGAATCGTTCCGGAAACTGGTTGCAGGGGAAACCGGCGAATGGCGTGATGCCGTTTACTACACCTATTACGAATACCCGTCGGTCCACATGGTGAAACGGCATTACGGTGTTGCTACCGAACGTTACAAACTGATGCATTTCTATTACGATATCGACGAATGGGAAATGTATGACCTGCAGACCGACCCAAATGAGATGAATAACATTTATGACGATCCGGATTATGCCGATGTCAGGGAAATGCTTCATAAAAGACTGGAAGAACTGCGGAATTATTACGGCGACAGCGATGAGCTGAACGACAAATTTCTGGAAGCTTATCTTGAACACCGGAAAGCAAGGAGATAAATTGCCCTTTTTGAGTGGAATGATCGACTCATCGGGAAAAAACGCAAAAACAAATCAATGATGTGCACTGCATTAAATAATCATAAAAGGAACGGAATTCATTTTCTGTATCCCTGTTTTCTCATGCTTGTATTGGCACTGCTCGGTGGCTTAAACGGATCAGCAGCTCAAAAGCCCAATATTTTGCTGATCGTTTCCGATGATTTGAATACGCGTATCGGCCCTTATATGGACATCGACAGGCATACCCCCCATCTCGACCGGCTCGCTGATGAGGGCATTCAGTTTACCCGGGCATACTGCCAATACCCCCTTTGCGGTCCTTCCCGGGCTTCATTGATGAGCGGACTGTATCCCGAAACCAACGGGGTATTGCGGAACAACGACAATCCGGGCAGTTATAAAAAAGAAACACCGGCACTGGCAAACCATCCCTCCATGGCAGGATTCTTTCGGGAAAACGGATATTTTACAGCCCGGGTTTCAAAAATTTATCACATGGGCGTACCGGGCGGTATTGAACGGGGAGAACCGGGTGGCGACGAGCCGGACTCCTGGGACTATGCTTACAACGTGATGGCACCGGAAACTCTCAGTCCCGGGAAACTGGAATTGCTCTCTCCCAAAAACCTGCACTACGGTTCCAATTTTGCCCGGATGATCATTCCCGACGGGATGGAGGACACACAAGCCGACTACCTGGCCGCCAGTCAGGCCATTGCCATACTGGAAAACCGCGCAGGGAAAATACCGGAACAGGGGAGAAACAAACAACGAATGAAAAAAGATGCTCCCTTCTTCCTGGCAGTGGGATTCGTCAGACCGCACGTACCACTCATCGCCCCGAAAAATTGTTTTGTCCCTTATCCTGAAGACGAAGTCGTCCTCCCTCCGGTAAAAATCGGGGATAACATTCCTCAACAGGCGCTAAGAAGGCAAAATGATAAAATCTTTGGAATGAACGAACTGCAGCAACGACAAACCATCAGCAGTTACATGGCCAGCGTACGATTTATGGACCAGCAGGTTGGCCGCCTGCTCGATGCACTTGACCGGTTAAAGCTGAGAAATAAAACCATCGTCATCTTTTTGTCAGACCATGGTTATAACCTCGGAGAACACGACTGCTGGTCGAAGGTAAGTTTGTGGGAAGGAAGCGTTCGCGTTCCGCTCATCATATCCGTTCCGGGTTATGGTAATAATTACGGAACCTCCTGTGAAAACGTGGCAGAACTCATTGACCTCTATCCTACCCTGACTGAACTATGCGGTTTTTCAGACCGGGAACCTGCTATCCTGCAAGGGAAAAGTCTTGCTGATTATATATCCGGAGAAAAACCGGAAGAAATAAAGAATTTTGCTTACACTGTTTCTTATCAGGGGAATGATGCCACCTTACGTACCAGCCGGTGGAGATATACCCGTTGGGGCAATGAAATGTATGCCGGCAATGAAGAACTTTACGATCATAAAAACGATCCGGAAGAACACATCAACCTTGTTGGCAACTCTGACTACAATGATGTTTTGGAAGAGATGAGAAAAAAGTTTGAAGAGGCCGGGAATAAAGCAAGGTCCGGACTGAATAAGAATTAATAATAAAAAAATGAATCCGCTAAAAAACAGATCTTTCCTCGCTGCAGTGTTATTTTCGACAGCGTTTTCCTGCACGAGTCAAAAACCAGAGGAGAAGTCACAACCCAATTTTATTGTTTTTATTGCCGACGATGCTGCCTGGAATGATTTCGGTCCCTATGGCAACAACAACATTAAAACGCCCAATATCAACCAGCTGGCTGAGGAGGGGGTTGTTTTCACGAATGCCTTTTTAACGACCAGCTCCTGCAGTCCGAGCCGATGCAGCATCCTCACAGGCCGTTATCCGCACAGCACCGGGGCACCCGAGCTCCACATGCCGCTGCCGGCCAACCAGCTGCTCTTTGCCGGAGAATTGCAGAAATCCGGGTATTACACGGCCGTGGCAGGAAAATACCACATCGGTCCAAAACGGACTGAGTTCGATACTATCTACGGTGGTTCACCCAGTGGTTGCGAACACTGGGTGGAGGCGCTTCAAAACCGACCGAAAGACAAACCTTTCTTTTTATGGCTGGCAGCCATTGATCCGCACCGTAACTACTCACCAAACACCATTCCCGAACCTCACCGTTCCGAAAATGTGATCGTCCCGCCTTACCTGCCGGATAACGATTCTACACGGAAAGACCTGGCACTCTACTACGATGAAATTTCACGCCTCGACAGCTACCTGGGAAAAGTGATGCAGGAACTGAAAAAACAGGGCATGGATAAAAATACCATGGTGATTTTTATGACGGATAACGGACGGCCGTTCCCCCGGGCCAAAACCCGCCTGTACGACAGTGGCATCAAAACACCTTTTATTGTGCGATGGCCCGAAAGACTAAAAAAAGGAACAGCCGATGCACTGGTAAGCTCCATCGATATTGCCCCAACCTTCTGTGAGCTGGCAGGGGCCGATATGCCTGAAACCTTCCAGGGTTTTTCCTTTGCCCCTGTTCTTGAAAATTATTCCACACAAACAAGAGAGTACATTGCAGCAGAACACAACTGGCACGATTATCAGGCTCACGAACGTGCCGTACGCAATAAGCAATACCTCTATATCCGGAATGCATTCCCCCATCTGAATGCCTCTCCGCCAGCTGATGCCGTCGGCAGCATCACTTACCAGGAAATGATCAAAATGTATCAGGCCGGTGAATTGAACGAATATCAGCAGGACTGCTTCCTGAAACCCCGTCCGGCAGAAGAACTGTACGATGTGCAAAACG
>JAGYMR010000205.1 GCA_018400515.1 Tangfeifania sp. | reverse complement strand
TAAAAGTAGTGATGAAAATGGTTTCCTTCAAAATAAACCGGATAAAAATGAGTGAAATGAAGGGGGCAAGAAAGACCAGGTTGCCGATTTTTGCGTTGTTGGTGCTGTATTCCATGGCTTTTAACCAAAGAACGTAGGTGATTCCTACTTCAAAAATGCCCACATAAACTGCGGCATAAAAAGAGGGCCCCCAATCGACACGAAAATCGGAAAAGAGGATGACGGCAATTGTCAGCAAAATGGCTCCGGCAAGGAAATTCATGAACAGTTTTACGATGGGATCGCGTTTGTCGCGAACGCTGAAAATCCAATAGAGCGACCAGAGAATGGAACTGCCCAGGGCCAGGAAAACCCCGTAAAAATTGGTGTTTCCAAAACCATTAAGGCCTCCCTGCGAGGAGATGAAAATGACGCCGGTAAAACTGATAAAAAGGGCCCCGATGCTTCGCTTTCCAATTTTTTGGCCAAGGAAAGGAACCGAGAGCAGGGCCAGCACAATCGGCCATACCATGTTGAGCGGCTGGGCGAGCTGGGCGGGTAAAAGGGAGTAGGCCTTAAAAAGCACCAGGTAGTAAAACAGGGGGTTGAAAGCCCCCAGGAAAAGGGATTGAAAGACCTCACCTGTGGATTGCCGGAAAACAAGTTGGGTTTTGTTTTGGACTACCAGGATAACGAACAGCACAATGACGGTAACCACCGAGGCATAAAAGATAAGCTGTACAAAGTCGAGGGCACGCAGAGCGATTTTGAAGGCGGTGGCCACCGTTGACCAGAAAAATACGGCCAACCCGGCATAAAGGTATGCTTTATTAGTCGAATTCATCGGGAGTAATTTCCTCCTGAATCAAAAAATCTTCTTCGGGAGCCGGCCTTTTATCGGGATAGACTTTGCGCAGTTCACGATACTTCTCCCTCGATTCTTCAGTAAAAACGCTTCCGGGATGAGTGGTCAGCATCTGCTTGTAGATTTCTTTGGCTTCCTCTTTCCGGTCAAGCTGGTAGTTAAGCAGTTCGGCCAGCATGAAAAGGGCGTCGTCGGCCAGCAGTTCATAACTAAAATCGGTGCGTATTTTTTCGAGGTATTCCGCGGCTTTTTCGAAGTTATTCCGCCTGATTTCAATTTTTGATTTTCGGAATAGGACCTCATCACCAAGAGAGTGGTAAGGAAACATGCCGGCTATGGAGTCGAGCGTTGCCAGGGCCTGGTCTTCCTGGTTGCGGAAGAAGAGCAGGTCGGCGCGTGCGAACATTTCCAGGGGCACCGTGGTGGTATCGAGGTTGATGTTATTTCCGATGAGCATCGACAAATCCATGGCGTCATTGGCGGTAAGTTTGGAAGTGCTGGCTTTTAAGACATCGAGTTGTGCTTTGGCCCAGCTGAAATTTCCCATATAATAGCCCAGTTTGGCCTTTTTCAGCTTCACCTCATCGCCCAGAGGGTTGTCTTTGTTGGCATCAATGACCTGCGAATAGAGGAGTGTTGCCTCCCAGGGGTCACTGGAAAAGACATGGATGTCGGCCATTTCGGTTTTCAGGGAACCCGATTCCCGGGGTTTTAAGCGGGGAATGTCAAGCCCTTTTTCCAATACAGCCAGGGCCTTTTTAATGTCGTCCAGATAAAAAGCCAGTAAATGGGCATAATCCCGGATCAGATTGAGGGTGGCCTGGGAATATCCCAAAAGGTCCAATCCTTCGCTGAACCGGACGGCCAGTTCATCTCCTCCCGCTCTCTTTTGAGGATCAGCCGAGGTAAATTCCATGTATGAAGCCTGAATATTATGGGCGTAGGCCGGTACGTAGAAGGGACTTTCCTCTCCTTTTTGGAGGAGGTAGTCAAACGCCCTTCGGGCAACGGAATATTCCTTGTTGTTGAGTGCCATCCGGCCCAGGCGGTAAATCTGTTCGTTTTCCTCACCTGTTCTCCGGTCGAGGGCAATGGACTGCCTGAGGGCCCCGGGGAATTGTTTTTCCTGAAGCAGAAACCAGATCATCAGCCGGTTGTATCCGGTAACACCCGGCTCCGACTGGATGCGTTTCAGAATCTGGGTCCTGAATTTATTCCGGAGCCCGTCGTCGATATCCAGGCGCATCGCCGAAGAAAGGCTGCTCTGAACCCGCTGAAGCTGCTGTTCATCTTGCCGGATGAGGTTCAGGTACTCTTCCATCATCTTCTCGTAGTTCCGGAGGTACAGATAGACGCGGGCCAGTTGATAGTTGAACTGTTCACCGGCGAGGTTTTCCCGTCCTTTCAGGTAGACTTTGGATGCCCATTCAAACTCCCTCCATTGCAGGAAGGTATTGGCGGCAATGAGGTAACTTCCTTTGTTGGCAGAAATATTTTTAACCGCCTGGCTGAAGGCCTCTTCGGCTTCGGGAATCTTTTTCTCCGATTTTAAAACATGACCGAGGTGAATCAGAAACTCCGGTTTGGGAGGTTTTTGCTTTTTGAGTTCTTTTTGAATCTGGCCTTTGGCCTCCTCGAATTCCTGGAGTTCAATCAGGGAGGTGATGTACAGTCTGAAATAATAGCTGTTGCGGGAAAGCTCATACACACTAATCAGCAGCGGAGCCGCTTTCTCATAATCTTTGGCATTGAAATGCGCCAGCGCCAGCTTCGAATTGGTCTGTATCTCTTTTTGCCTGTTTTGGGCAAATCCCTGATTCAAAATAAGGGTAAAAAGAAGGATAATATAGCTGTACTTCATATTCATGTTGCAATACTACAAAAATAACACCGAAAACGGAATAATGGTTTTTAGGTTCTTTTATACTTTAAATTTAAAGACTACTTTTGCATTAAAATTTTTTAGTTATGGCACATGTGTTGAAAGACCGGCAGCGGCTGCCGCGATGGATGAAGATGAAAATGCCAAAGGGCGAAAGCTACTCGAAGGTTAAAAATCTGGTGGATAAGAACGGGTTGCACACCATCTGTACCAGTGGAAACTGTCCGAATATTGGTGAATGCTGGAACCGTGGAACCGCCACCTTTATGATACTGGGAGATATCTGTACCCGTCGTTGTAAATTTTGTGCTGTGAAGAGCGGAAAACCTCTTCCGGCCGATGAAAAGGAACCCGAAAAACTGGCTGAGTCGGTCAGGATAATGGGGGTAAAGCATTGCGTAATTACATCGGTTGACCGCGATGACATGGATGATCAGGGGGCAGGAATATGGGCCCGTACGATTACCGAGGTCAAGCGCGTGAATCCTGAAACCAAAATAGAGGTGCTTATTCCCGATTTCAGGGGAAAAGAGGAGCTTATTCAGCAAGTGATCGATGCCGGCCCCGATGTGGTTTCCCACAACCTGGAAACGGTGGAGCGCCTGACTCCTTTTGTCCGGTTTGCCTCCAAATACCGCAGAAGCCTCGATGTTGTGAGGTATATTGCCCAACATCACCGGGTGGCCAAATCGGGCATTATGCTCGGGCTGGGAGAAACCCGTGAAGAGGTGCTGCAAACCATGGATGATCTGCGTGAGGCAGGATGCAAGGTAATGACCATTGGCCAGTATCTGGCTCCCACGCCAAAACATATGCCGGTGACCGAATACATTTCACCTGAACAATTTGCCGAATACCGTGCCATCGGACTGGAGAAAGGCTTTTCTTTTGTGGAGAGTTCCCCGCTGGTGCGGAGTTCCTACCGGGCCGAACAACATGTAAATGCTTAAGATCCTGTTTTGCAGATGATCAATCTTCGAACCGTATATTACAAAATGCCGCCTGAGCTCCGGCTGATGGCCCGGAAGGTGTATTATTTCCCTTTTGATTTGTGGGCGAGGATCTCTGGAAGCCGGAAGGCCATGGAACCTCCCAAAGGCGACATCTATATTGGGTCGGGCGATTTTTTGGCGCAAGGAAGGCATCATTTTCATTTGTTGAAGGAATTGACCCAACTGAAGCCCGCGCATGCCGTTCTGGATGTGGGGTCGGGGATTGGCCGCACTGCTGTGGCTCTTACGGAATATATGGATTCTGGTGGACTTTACGAAGGGTTTGATGTGGTGGAGAAAGGGGTGAGATGGTGTAATGAAAACATCACCGGGAAGTTTCCGAACTTTCATTTTCAATACATCCCGCTCAACAACGATTTGTACAACCAGGCTACAGGGAATGCACAGGATTTTGAATTCCCCTATCCTGCGGAAAAATTTGATGTGGTTTTCCTGTTTTCTGTTTTTACACACATGCGACCGGCAGAGGTGGAGAACTACCTTTTTCAGATTCACCGTGTGTTGAAGCCCGGCGGAAAGTGCCTCGCCACCTTTTTTGTATACAGCGATAGCGAGGAGCAAAAAATTGCGGATGAGAATTCCTTCCGGTTTCCATACAAGGAGGGCGACTATCGTTTGATGGACCGGCATGTGGAGTGTGCCAACGTTGCCTTCAGGGAGCAATACCTTCACGAGGCCATTGAAAACAGCGGTTTAATCCTTACCCAAAAGGTCAACGGATACTGGAAAGACATCCGGAACAAAACGGAACTGGCCGATTTTCAGGATATTTTTGTAATGACAAAATAGGACAATAGAAAGACATGGCAGAATTTAATTACATCGATACAGGCGTCAAAGATTATAAAGAGTGCTGGGACCTGCAGGAGAGTCTGCTCAATGAAGTGGTGGCTGAAAAGCGGTCGCGTCATGCGGCTTCTCCCAAAAATTTCTTTTTATTGGTGGAGCATCCGCATGTTTACACCCTCGGGAAAAGCGGTGATGAAAAAAATCTTTTGGCGCACAGTGATTTGCTGGAGAAAATCGGCGCTACCTTCTACAAAATAAACCGGGGCGGGGATATTACCTATCACGGTCCCGGACAGATTGTGGGCTATCCCATTATCGATCTGGAACATTTTAAAATAGGAGTCCGGGAATACATTTCCCGCATGGAGGATGCCATCATTGCCACCCTGGCGGAATACGGACTCACAGGTGCCCGCAAAGAAGGGGCTACCGGTGTCTGGCTCGATGCGGAACACCGGGTGCGGGCCCGGAAAATATGTGCCATTGGCGTCCGTGTGAGCCGTTATGTCACGATGCATGGTTTTGCCCTCAATGTGAATACCGACATGCGTTATTTCAGTTACATCAATCCCTGCGGACTGACGTTCGGGGTAACTTCCATTCAGCAGGAGCTGGAAAAAGAAATTCCGACCGATGAGGTGAAAATGATTTTGAAAGAGAAATTTAATCGGTTATTT
>JAGYMR010000204.1 GCA_018400515.1 Tangfeifania sp. | reverse complement strand
TATTGCTGATCAGGTTTTTTAATTTTTTACGCAGCATATTCGCCAAATTTTCTGAAAATATGGTAAGCAGTATCCTTGCTTCCGGATTTTGCCTGGCAAGAAAAACCGCCCTGTGCAGAGCAACAACAGTTTTTCCTGTTCCCGCCGAGCCTGAAACACGCGCGGGGCCGGTAAAATCAGATTCCACCAGGCTGCGTTGTGCAGGGTGCAGAAAAATACTCCATCTTTCCAGGTATCACGGAAGGCTTTCACCTGTTCTGGCTCACGGGTGATGTGTTCGGCCTTGCCGTCTTTTACGTCGCGGCTGGTAGTAGACCACTGGAAGTTGGAATTAAACTTAATCCCATATGGCGGGTCAATGTAAATGCACTGGACTTTTCCTCGTAAGCCTTCTTTTTCCGCCAGCGAGGCCATTACCTGCAGCGAATCGCCCAGTATCATGCGGTTGGTCCACTTGTTTTCGTGTTCGTAAAAATCGGTTTTCTTTTTTTCCTCTCCTATGCCGTTAAAATCCGCGAACATTTGGAGCTGGGTTTCTTTACCCTTTTCGCTTTCTTCCGTTCGTTTTTTCAGGTCTTCTATAAGCGTTTTGGGGTGGATTTTTTCCTGGATATACAGCGGCGGGGCCTGCACTACCAAATCACTCCAGTCCTGCCCATCTTTTCCCCGCCATACCAACTGCGGGTCCAAATCGCGATTACGGCGCTTATAAGCTACCTGCACCGGCGTTTTCACTTCATCAGAGACCATTGACTGGTATTCCACTGTAGGATATTTTTTCGCGATTCCTCCGGGTGTTTTATGTGCTCTACGGACTTATGGGTGTTTTTCTTTTTTGCCATAGGTTGTTACTTTATTTCAAGCTGTTTTTGTACAACGCACCCTTTTTCCGTAAGGCGATAGCGCTGATTTTTGCTTTTTGGTTTTTCAGGTAGGGTCATTTCAATATATCCCTGTTCAATTGCCGGAGCTAAATATCTTTTTCTCAAATTTTTTATGCTTTTCAAATTTAATGCATACAGTAACTCATCTCTTGTCATTTCACCTTGTAAAACTTTTAAAATTAGTTTGATCTCAGGTTTTACATTAATTCCATCATGGGTGCTATCATGGGTGCTATCATAGGTGCTATCTTGGGTGCTATCTTGGGTGTTATCTTGAGGTGTAACTTTAGGGGTATCTTGGGGGGCGATTTCTTCATGCAAAGGAAACCGCACCCTTAATGCCCCTGCAATTTCATTAAATTCAGGTGTAGGGGCGCCGCTATTTTCAAACAATTCAATGATTTTTTGCGTGCCTCGTCCCCATTGTTCTATCAATCCCCGTCTGAAAAACACATCGGTGATAATCGGATTACGCGGTTTGGAGGTATGTTCCCGGCTCAGGTCTTCGGGTCTCAGCCCAAAGGGAAGAGTCCCGTCGCTCCATATTTCTGCCCTGTCATCATAAATAGCTACGCTTACTGCGCCTCCGGGCAATGAGTAATCACGATGACATATCGCATTTACCAAAGCCTCCCGCAATGCCAGTGTAGGCAAACCGGGTTTATCAATCCGTTCCAGACGATTTTCCTCAAACTTTCCGCTAATGGTCAGGTGTCGTTGGAAAAAGGTCATGGCTTCCTCCAGCAAATAAAAAGCATGGCCCCGGATTTGCTTATGGTCAAGAAATTCGGATTTGTCTCTGCCTTTAAAGCGCGCTAATCGCAGTTGACATTGGGGATAATAAGGCATAAACTTTTTACCGAAAAGGACAAAAGCTGCATTGAGCAAACTGCCATTGACTCGAAGCCCCAGCCTTTCAAGAATATCAACAATATTTTTGCCAGTGGATTCGGGCATGCGCCCGGCTTCGGTTCCAAGTCTTACGGTTCGCAGGATTTCTTCCTCATCGAGCAAATTTGTATCATTCCATTCTGCAAAGGCCCATCGCCCAAAAGAACCCGTTAAAAACAGCAAAAATAGGCACTCATGGTGGTTTATTGTTTCATAACGATCCCCTTAATAAAAGCGAGGTAGGCAATACCCGGGCGATTTTCTGCCGGTTCCTGACGAAACCGGCGGCCAGTTGCCCCATTTTCTCAAAATTGGTGGTGATGACAGAGATTCCGCCGCCCACGATCTGCTTCATGGGGGTATCATTATACGAAAGCACTCCCACATCGTTCCCCAGCGCCAATCCTTTAGTCCGGCACGATTTTATCACCTCCACCAGGTCGGCATCGCGGATAACAAACCACGCCTGCCCTTTTTGCACCGGAATGCTTCCGGCGCGGCTTACCTTCCGGAGCGGGATCCCGTGTTTCCGGCAGAAACGGACCACCGCTGTAACGGTCTCTTCCGGATGGGGAGTCTCCGGTTTGGAGTAGACCAACACCAATTCGCGGTATTTTTTCAGTGCGGACAGTCCCTGCTGCAGGCATTGGTCTACGGCCCGGCCAAAGTCCTGAAGCAAAAAGTTATAATGCGTTGCCGGCGGATTTCCCATATCCAGGAGAAGCAGTTTGTTTACATCGATCTTTTTCAATATGGGGGCCATGCTTTTGTGATCGATGTTCATCACCAGATAGCGGCTGTACCGCCCCAGGCTGTTCTGGATCAACTGATTAAACACCTCCGGATTATAATGATGAAACAGCAGGTCGACGGAATAAGATGCGGGCAGGTTGCCCCGGAACGATTGATAAAGCTGCTCCTTGAAAGCGCTGAAGTCATCGAGGAGCATAAATACTTTATACGACTCGTTGGCTACATAATATCCTTTGGTTGGAGCCGACTCGATCACGGCCCGCTGCTTCAGGATCCGGTACGCCTTGAAAACGGTATCGCGCGAAATGCCGCTCCGCCGGCTCAGCTGATTGACAGAGGGCAAAGGATCCCCCTCGCGGAGCATTCCGTTGCCGACCGCTTCAGTAATGGAGTGAACCACCTGCTGCACTTTGGTTTGGCCGCGACCCTCCGCTATTTTAAGCTCAAAATTTTTCAAACCTGCCTCCTGAAAAGATCCATACGCGATAAGAACCACGCGAAGCCTTTCCGGGCGACGCGTGGCACTGTTCGCTTTAAATCACTGATCACCTCCGGTCCATCCGGTTACATTTTTCATGAAAGAGGCGATCCGGAAGAGGCGCATGGAACAGCCCCCTGTTCCGGCGGGGACAAGGAAATCCATGCGCTGTTCAACTATTTATAAAGCGGTCCGAAATTGGCACACGCCCGGAAGTCAGCCCCCTCCTTTTCTTCGCCAAAAGCACTCCATGTACTGGGGCGGAAAATTTTATCCCCATCCACGTTGTGCATGTTCACCGGAATGCGCAACATGGAGGCCAGTGTGATCAGATCAGCCCCGATGTGGCCATAACTGATGGCCCCATGGTTTGCCCCCCAGTTGGCCATGACGGAATAAACATCCTTGAAGGCACCCGAACCCGTGAGCCGGGGTACAAACCAGGTGGTGGGCCAGGTGGGATTGGTACGCTCGTCCAGCACTTTATGAACCTCATCCTCCAGGTCCACCGTATATCCTTCTGCCAGCTGGAGCACAGGTCCAAGCCCTTTTACCAGGTTGATGCGCGACATGGTAACAGGCATCTGTCCTTCTGTTTTGAACTGACTCGAGAATCCGCCTCCACGGAAATACCCCCGCTCGGCCGGACAAAAACGGGTATGGGCAAGGCACTGGTCCGCCTCTGCTTCGGTCACCTCCCAAAAGGGTTTCATGGCAGGATTCCCTTCGGCATCGCGCTGCTGCGCCGTAGCATCGAGGGTGGTGGAGCCCGAATTGATCAGGTGAATGATTCCGTCTTTGGCAATTCCGGTCAGTGCTTTCCCGGTAACCCTTTTCACAGCCTGAGGGCTCCAGAAGGTCCGGACATCCGAAAAGATCTGAGCGGTGTTGGTGAGCAGATGGCCGAAAAGCATCGGCACAGCATTCAGGCTATCGTTTTCAGTCGCAAAGACAAACGCCTCACGAATTCCGTTCCAGTCGAAGGAGCTGTTAAGCATTGTTTCTGAAAAATCGCCGTTCGGAAAGTAATCGGTCCACTGACGCTGCCCCTGAAAGCCGCCGGCTATGGCATTTCTGCCGTGCGACTCCTCACCGAAACCAGCATCTTTCAATTTGGGATTGCCGATCATCAGGTCACGGAAGATCAGCGTCATTTTCACTACGTCTTCCCATTCCCGGTCTTTTCGCTGACGGTCAACCTGCATTTCGGGCGGATTGTAATCCTCCCCTTCGATGCATTTGTTCCGCGTCCACTCCAGGGCTTTTTCATACTCCAACTTATCATAGATCCCCTCATCCATCCGGCGCTTTACCTCGCTCATATCAACGAACTCGGTTCGCATGCCCAGGTAATCCTGGAAAAAATCGGGATTCACCATGGAACCGGCAATTCCCATGGAGGTGTACCCCAGGGAAAGGTAGGATTTGCCTTTCATCCGGGCTACTGCCAGAGCAGAACGGACAAAACGGAGGATTTTCTCCCGCACATCCTCCGGGATACTGGTATCACCGGCATCCTGCACATCACGCCCGTAAATGCCAAAAGCAGGCAGGCCTTTCTGTGAATAACCGGCCAGTGCGGCTGCCAGGTACACCGCTCCGGGCCTTTCCGTGCCGTTAAATCCCCAAACGGCCTTTGGAACCGAAGCATTGATATCCATTACCTCCGTCCCGTAACACCAGCAGGGGGTCACGGTGAGTGAGACACCCACCCCTTCCCTGTCAAATTTATCGGCGCACATCGCAGCTTCCGCAACCCCGCCAATGGTGGTGTCGGCAATAACGCACTCCACCTTTTCCCCGTCAGTAAACCGCAGGTTCTCCTCAATAAGCCGTGCCGCCGCTTTGGCCAAATCCATCGTTTGTGCCTCGAGTGATTCACGCACTCCCTTTTCACGTCCGTCGATGACCGGACGAATGCCCACTTTGGGCTTCCTTCCAATTAATCTGTTTGCCATTTTGATTGCATTTTTTATGTGGATACTATTTCAAAAAATTGATTGCCTCCCTCGCTTTGTTACCCCTCCCCGGATAAAAACTTCCGTAAAAACTTCATGTCACCTCGCTTCCGCTTGCTTTCCCCGGCACTCTGAAAATTCAGCACTCCACCGCCTGATGTGCTGTGCTGTACTGTGCTGCAATTTAAAAAAGATCCGGAAAAAATCAAATGCTGTTCAGCAGCCTACGGAATTCTTTCCATGAA
>JAGYMR010000203.1 GCA_018400515.1 Tangfeifania sp. | reverse complement strand
TTCAATTCTTTCCAAAAAAAAAATCAAATGAACACCATTTTCAGGCTTGGCCAGTTTCTTTTGCTGTTTCTTGCAGCCCCACCCGCCGGGGGTCAGTTGTCCGTTTCTCCGGTATGTCTTTACATCAATGATGAAACCAATATTGGTTCCCTTTACCTCAGGAACGGGAATGATATGGCCCGCGAGGTAGAGATAGCCCTGGTTTTTGGATACCCCGGTTCGGACAATTCGGGCCGGACAGTGATGGAATACGGTGATACGTTATTGGCCCGGAGATACGGATTCCGGGACCGGCTGCGCATTTTTCCACGCAGGTTTATGCTTGTTCCCGGGGGACAGCAAACGGTCAGGTTGCAGGTGCTTCCCATGAACGACCGGCCCGAAGGAATGTACTGGACCCGTCTGGTGGTAAAATCGGGGCGGCGGGCATCGGACATCGAAAAGCAACGCATCGCCGGGGGGATCAGCGCAAAAATCAACTATGTGTTTCACCAGAACCTGCCTGTATTTTATGGTAAAGGCGCACTGCACACCTCCCTCCGGATCGCCGGGGTTAAGAAACAGTTCTCGAAAAAAAAGTTCATCGCCCGGGTACACCTCAAAAAATCGGGCAATGCCCCCTGGAACGGAACCGTTACGGCCCGGCTATTGGACAGGAAAGATGCCGTTCTGGCCCAAAACCAGCACCCACTGGTGGCCTTTTTTGACCGGGTCTGCCGCATCGAACTGGAGTTACCTGCAAAATTTCAGCAAACCGGCAGTTACCGCCTCGAACTGCTGTTTGAAACAAAACGCAACGACATCTCTTCTCAAAACCTCGTGCAAACAGCCCCTCTCCGACATACCGTAACCATCAGGCCCGAATAGCATCCCCTCCGAAATGCCGTTCCGTTTCCGCTCCATCCATCTTTACCCCCCTTTCCGAAGACTATGGCTTACGACTGGGCTCCTCCTGATCCCCTGGATGCTCACCTCATCTCCTGTAAAAGTGCAGGACAGCGATGGACAAACGGTACTGGAATTTACCCATCCGGGGGTAGGAAATCATTACATCAACGCCCTCTTTAATAATGACAGCGTATTGCTGCCCGCAGCCGAACTGTTCAGCCTTCTGCGGATTCCCCATGAAAAAGGGGATACCCCCTTTTCATTGCAAGGCACCTATGTGGCCACCGGCAAAAAATGGCGCATATCCCCCGCAGAAAAAATTGCGGAAGCAGGCAAACAACCGATTCCCCTGACACCGGAAAATTTCCGGAAAGGCACCATCGATCTCTTCCTCTCCCCCACCATTTATGAACAAATCTTCGGGCTGCATTTCATTGTAAGCCTGGAAGCGCTGACACTTCGGCTGGAATCAGATCACCTGCTGCCCGTTGAAGACCAGCAGCGTCGGATGCGGCTCCGGAAAGCGCTGGACAGCTGCCCCGATCAACCGGAGTTCCCCCTTTTGTTCCCCCGCGAAAAAAAAATCATCGGCGGAGGAGTGCTCGATTACAGGTTATCAGGCACCGGCGGGACCCGGGGAAAACAATGCCAATATACCTTCACGGGCGGAATGGAATTCCTGGGAGGTGATTTGCAGGGGACCCTTACCGGGTTTCATGCCCCTGCCAAATCTTCCGTTTTCTTCCGCAAACTCCGCTGGCGGTATGCGTTCAAAAAGAATCCCCTGATTACTTTTCTCCGTGCAGGAGACCTTACAACCACCGGACTGCAACGGATCCGGATCAACGGTTTTGCAGTCACCAACGAACCTGTTGTGCCACGCCGGTACAGCAACAAAACCATCATTGACGGTCATGCCTTTCCCGGTTCCGAAGCAGAACTTTATGTCAACAACAAACTTGTTGACTACACCGCCACCGGCGAAGCGGGATACTACCGCTTTGATCACCGGTTGCATTATGGAACTTCCCGCATCAATACGCGGATTTACACTCCTTCAGGAAAAATTATCAACAAAAAGAAACAGATCCAGGTTCCTCCTTCCTTTTTACCCGCGGGGACCCTCACCTATCACCTGGAGGGGGGACGCCTTCCTCAAAACAGTCTGTTTCCGGAAATCAAAAGCAGTTATCTCCTGCACGGCGATATATCTTACGGCATTGCTCCCGGCCTGACAGTAAATGCAGGGAGCGACCATCCGTCCTCCGGACTCCCCGCCCGCTTTTACGGAAGCCTCTGGGCCCGCCTGTTCAAACAATACCTGCTGCAGCTGGAAGCTTCCTCTGATGCCTTCTGCCGGGCGGCAGCCCGCGTGACTTTCCCCGGCAGACAAAATTTCAGGTTGAGTTTTTCCCGTTATGGCCCAAAGAGCCGCTGGAATTTCCGGCAGGCCCGGCGTGAATATTCCGGAAGCCTGTATCTCCCCATCCGCATTTCAGGCTATTCCTCAGGATTCCGAACCAATGCCCGGCACCTGGTACAAAACGAACAATCAGCCATCACCACCTGCCGTACCTCGATCAACACAAATACCGGGTTTTCCCGCCTGAAACTGGATTACCACTTCCGCCGGATACGCAAAAAAGCAGCAACCTTAAAAAGCGAAAGAATTACAGCAACAGCCGCCCGGAATTTTCCCGGAATGGCTTTCCAGGGTCTCTTCAGGAGCACATCCATCCGTACTGCAGTCAACTACGATTTTCACTGCCAACAGCTGTATGAAGCAGAATTCCGATTGGCTTGTGTGTTGGGCAACAGGAACCGGCACAAAAGGGAAAAAATCAGCTCACTCCTCCAAAGCGGACGTTTTTCCCTCAATGCTGCCTATAACTTCCAAAACCATCTTGTCATGATTGGAGCAGGACTGACCCTTAACCTGAAGCCCGTGCGATCCGATACCCATTTTTCAACGAACGGCAGGACACGGACACTCCGGCAAACTTTCACGGGATCAATCGCCCCCGACGGGCCCAATCAAAAGCTGACTGCCAGAAACCGCCCCCGGGTAGGACAGGGAGCGGCAACTGTAAAATTTTTTGTGGATGAAAACAACAATGGCCGTCACAATCCCGGAGAAAAAAAGATCGCCGCCCCTAATGCTATCAGGCTGCTCCGGATCTCTTTGCATCGCCCGGGAAAGGACTCCCTCCTGCGCCTTGAACAACTGCCGGCCTTCCAGACTTTCCGGGCTGAAATTTTAAATAAAAAACTTCCCGACCCCACGCTGGCACCCCAGAAACCACGGTTCTCATTCACCGTGGGGCCCAATCACTTCAAACCCATCGAAATTCCCCTTTCCCGGACAGGAGTCATCGAAGGAAAAGTAACACTGACCCAGGGAGAAAAAACCAGGGGCCTCGGGGGAATCCGGTTGAAACTAATCCATCTGGAACAGGACTTCCAAAAAACCCTCCGTACGTTTTCCAATGGTTTTTTTTACGCCATGAATCTCCTTCCCGGGAGGTATCAGTTAACCATCGATCCTATTCAGCTCCGCTACCTGGAAGCTACGAGCACTCCTGAAAAAAAAACATTCCGAATAAAAGCCCGGGTTGCAGGGGACTTTATTGAAAAATTAAATTTTCAACTGAAAAAAAGGGAATAACTTCAAAAAAATGCAAAAAAAATCGGGGATGTCCACATTTAGTACACGCTCAATCGTTGCATGGTCTGATTTTTTAATTTATTATTGTAGTAATTATGCAGTGACAGGATGATGAAAATACCCTGAAAAATTTCCGATTCCTATCCCCATCATCCGCTGCATAATTGTATTTTACTTCAATCCCTAAATCAACTCCATTTTTCAATGGAGTTGATTTTTTTTTTAGAACAAAAATTCAGAAATCATTCGTTCCCCGGTTTTCTCCATCTGCTGCCGGCACCAACAAAAAAACCGGCCCTTTTCAGGGCCGGCTGAGCTAAAATGTTTAGCAGTTTGCAATTGTCATCGTAATTCAAGGTGATGGTAAAAGATAATTCTCAACAAAACTATCTGATGAAAAAGTGGACGTGATGAACCAAAAAACAATTGCACAACAAATATAAAAGCACCAAATCGATTTACAATTGGGAGGGGCTTGTACATTTCATGGACAGCCCCGGATTATTATTTAACCAATTTCATTGTTGACTGTCACCACGGTATTGTTATTACCCAGATCCAGTCCAACACACGTATAGCTGCCCTTATCATCGAGGGTGTTGATCTTGTTTTTGGCCAATTCGATCGAATGCTGGCAATACCCTTTACTGGCCGACAGGTGAGGTTCGGGCACAACAATAATATCCAGCACATCGGAAAATTCCTCTTTGAAAAATTCCACCAGTTCATCATACATGGCTCCTCCCCCTACAAGGTACATCTTCTTTGCCCGGTAAAAGTCTTCGTCGGTAAATTTTTTCCGGATAGCGGGAGAGATAACTTCGTCATAATAAGAGTGAAGGACGTCTTTTCTGAGATCCTTCAGGTCGGTATCCTTCCGGTTAATGACCATTTTGCCCCGTTGAAAAGCCCGTTCCATCTGCTGCTCCGTCAACATGCTCAGGTAATATTTTTTCTGAAGCTCCATTTCTAGCCGGTTAACGGCATATATGAGCCCCTGGGAACTATTGATCGTCCGGAAAATCAATCCCCCGGGGGTTGAAAGGGCCAGTTCAAATGTTCCGTACCCGATGCTGGCAATAAAAAAGTTATCTTTCTCATTCACCTGTCCGTTCCTGACCGATTTAATGCACCCGTCTACCTCGGATATGACATCCACCTCGGGCACCTCGAAGGAGACTTTTTCAGCACCATCCCCGCCCAGAGTACTGGAATCGAAAGTGATCTCATGAGCGCCCCTGAAAAAATCGATAGAACTGTTTTTAAATGGCTGATAAGTTGAAAATGGGAAACCGGTGGTTAAAATCAGTTTGTTAAAGGTTCCCTGGGTGGCCACCAGGAGTCCCAGCAACCCGAGAAGCTGATAATCAACATCGTTAGCCGAACTGTTCAAAAATTTATGCGGCGAATTGCCTTCCTTCAGCGCCAATTCTCCCACAATATAATCCTTGCCTTGAAAATTGGTAATCTTAATCGCATCCAAAAAACTATCCGCGACTTTCTCATATTCCCGGTAGTTCTCTTCAAAAACACTTGGAAAAATAAATGATTTTTGCATAACAAAATGGTTCAAAAGTTTTTATTATAAAGATTTTAATTGGCTTATTTTATTGTTGATAAGTGTTTTTTTCTTGTTTTCAGTACCATCGGAAGCATTTTCCGTTTCACCAA